>NZ_JBNFOJ010000612.1:0-308 GCF_057364705.1 Brevundimonas sp. CURTG3B2_SDJG | reverse complement strand
CCCGACGACGGCGGGCTGTGGTCGAGCGATGAAGCCCGGGCGAAGGGTAGTCCGGGGGTCCTCGTCGGACGGCGATGGATGCCGTCCGCTTGCTCGCCGCGCATCGAAGGCGGGAACCGCTGGCTCAGCCGATGTCCCCGCCCCCGCGGCCGCCAGCAATGGTCGCCGCGGAGATCCGTCAAGGCTCTAACAGGGCCGCCAGCCGGAGGGCGCGCGAAACCAACGACCACGCGGGGCGGCCTGTCTCGTCGAAACGGTAACAGCTCAACAGCTCCGGGCGAGGCCCGGACGCCCCGCGCCCTCCCCGA
>NZ_JBNFOJ010000611.1:0-466 GCF_057364705.1 Brevundimonas sp. CURTG3B2_SDJG | reverse complement strand
ATGGGTCCCCTGCTTTCGCGTTGCGGGGACCGGGGTGAGTTTTCGGCGTCGCCGCCTGAGGCTCCGCGCGACCGGTTCACGCAGGCAGGACGCTGAGGGCTTCTGCACGGCTTCTCGCCGTTTACTCCCTGGACGTCCCGAGGCCCGCGACGGGCGGAGAGCGGCCAGGCTCCCCGGGCTCCGCGGTTTCGGTTTCCCCCGCAGACAGTCCCGCACCCTCCCGCGGGCCGGAGCCTGAAGCCCCCACCTCGATACGGATGCGGTTTCCCGCTCGATCGCACCCCGCCGCACGCGATGGCCCTGGCGCCAGACGCCCTCCCCCGCGACGGGATGGAGGTATTATGCGCCGGGCGGCGAGGGGTGTGGGAATACGGGAATGACGAAGGGTCAGGAGGCTGAAAACGCTCGATGTTCTTCGCTGAACCCGACTGGGCGTTCCGGCTCGGCCGCTCCGCTTTCGTCATCC
>NZ_JBNFOJ010000610.1:0-491 GCF_057364705.1 Brevundimonas sp. CURTG3B2_SDJG | reverse complement strand
TGAGTACGACAAGCAATCTGTAACTCATCCTTTCTGTATTCTCCCATTACTGGAAGTGTCGGACTATATCATCAGTCTTTGAGGTGACTGTCTGGCGCTTCGGGTTACGTGGGAATCTCACCCACGGCCCTACTCCTTTCGGATAGTCTCTACGCCTTCCACTCTCTAATCCACCCACAGGCGGCTGAGAACGACACATTGATACCTCGGAAGTATCCATCCTGATTCAATTTTATGTGACGTAGGGATTATGCAGCCAGTCTCAGTGGCCTCAAGAATTAACTTCTTGCCCCTCATACATCCTCCCTATGGCTTGGCTCGGTATTGTCCCATTAGGAGTTCACCGAGTTCACCAGATTTAATGTGCACCATGATGTTAATGCACCCATGCCATGTACGCAAAGTCTCCATCCCAGCCGTGGACATATCCTTCGGCTTCCAGCATACGCTCGGTCTCGACAATCCAGTGCTTACAGACAACCGCACCATCA
>NZ_JBNFOJ010000609.1:0-498 GCF_057364705.1 Brevundimonas sp. CURTG3B2_SDJG | reverse complement strand
CCTCGCGGGGCGGGTCAGGAAGGGCGCCCCGGACGTTGACGGCGAAACATGGCGTCGAAAATCGGCGATCGGGGCGTCCAGCGCGACGCCGGGCAGGCCGACCCCGGCGTTGACGTAGACGGTGTCGACGGGGCCCAGCCGATCGGCAGCGGCGGCGAAGCCGGCGATCACCGAGGCCTCGTCCGCGACATCCATGCCGACGGCGGAGGCCGCCCCGCCGTCGGTGCGGATGACGTCGACGATGGCGGAGAGCCGGTCGGTCCGGCGGGCGGCGACGGTGACGGAGGCTCCGTGGCGGGCGGCCAGGCGCGCCAGATGTTCGCCGATCCCCGACGAGGCTCCGGTGATCAGCACGTGGCGGCCGGAGAGGCGGCGATCAGCGGGCATGACGCCGTTCCTCGGGATGGGCGCCGGCGGCGTCGGCCAGGGCGTCCAGGCCGGACACCTCGAGCGTGGTCAGGGTCAGGCGCAGGTCCTGCAGGCGTCCGGCGGTGCGCG
>NZ_JBNFOJ010000608.1:0-498 GCF_057364705.1 Brevundimonas sp. CURTG3B2_SDJG | reverse complement strand
TGGCGCTGGTCGAAGAAGGGGCGCGAACCCCTGTTGCGTGGCATCCAGGGCGAGGCCGAGGCCGCAGCCGCCCGCGCCGCCCGTGACGAAGCTCTCGCGGAACGCGACGCAGCCTACGCTCGCCTCACCGCCGTAGCGATGATTCCGGCGATGGTGACGAGCATCGACGCCAGCCTGCTGGACCAGGCGCCGACGACCGCGCGGGTCGCCGCCAGCGACGCCCCGACGGTCCGGGTCGCGGAGGCGGAGCGGACGGCCGCCGCGCGACGCATCGACGTCCAGCGGATTGAGGCCCGGCCGGACATCAACGCCAGTGTCGGCGTCCGCCGTTTCGAGGCCGAGGACGCCACGGCCCTGACCTTCGGGATCAGCACGCCCCTGCCGTTGTTCGACCGGAACCGGGGGAACATCGAAGCGGCCCAGGCCGAGTTTCGCGCCGCGGACGCCCGTCTGCTGACCGCGCGCCAGGACGCCCTGGCCGACGGGCCGGCCGCCGGT
>NZ_JBNFOJ010000607.1:0-499 GCF_057364705.1 Brevundimonas sp. CURTG3B2_SDJG | reverse complement strand
CGGCGTGCACGCGCTGGATCCGGTCGGCGTCGCTTCCGCCGCGGCGGCCAGTAGCGCCGCGTCCATGCCCGCCCGATAGCCCCGCGCCGGTTGACGCAGCCGCACGCGCCCGCCCAGCAGGGCGTTCTCGACGATTTCCGATGGCGATTCAGCGTCGGGTGCGACGGACACGCGGCTTGACCCTCGTTGGCCCGATCACCATTGTGCGCCGCATCGCCGCCGGGCAAGGCGGCGGGTGGATTTTCAGGGCGATCCTCCTCCCGCGCCCTTCCTGAAGAGTACTCCGTTGGACGCTGTCACCGTCGCCGATTCCCGACGCAAGGGAGACGTCGAGCCGCTGGTCCGGCTGGCGCGCGACGACATGGCGGTGGTCGACGCCCTGATCGTCGAACGGATGCAGTCCGAGGTGCCGGTCATCCCGCTCTTGGCCGACCACATCGTGGCCGCCGGCGGCAAGCGCCTGCGCCCCCTGCTGACCGTCGCCGCCGCCCGCGCCGCC
>NZ_JBNFOJ010000606.1:0-504 GCF_057364705.1 Brevundimonas sp. CURTG3B2_SDJG | reverse complement strand
GGCTCGACGCGCCCGGCGAGGCGGGTCTCGACGCCCCCCTCGCCCGCCGATGCCGACGACCGTGATCCCCGCCGCCTGAACCTGCGCGTCCGTCAGGCTCACGCGCCCCTCGGGCGCTTCCCCCTCCGCGGCGGAAGCGGTTTCGGACTTGACCGCCGGCGTCGACGGCTCCGATCCCCGGGTGGAAAACCAGAGGCCGCCGCCCAGGACGACCACGACGGCGACGCCGCCGACAAGCAGGGCTCTATTTGAGACGCGCTGGCGCATCACTGGACTCCTTGGAAGGGGGCGCGGCCATCCAGGCGCGCGAGATCGATTTCGGCGCGAACGCGCGCGACGCGAGCGTCCACCGCGGCGGTGCGGGCGTTGACCAGGGCGGTTCGGGTGACCCGCAACTCCACCTGGGAGATGCGGCCGACCTCGAAGCCGATGCGGGACAGGCGGTAGGCCTCTTCGGCGGCGGTGACGCCGGCGTCGGCGGCGCGGACGCGGCTGGCGGAGGCG
>NZ_JBNFOJ010000605.1:0-508 GCF_057364705.1 Brevundimonas sp. CURTG3B2_SDJG | reverse complement strand
CGCCCGGCGAGGCCCAGGACGCCGCCCGCGTCGCCGCCGACGACCTGGCCCGCCAGACGCTGCGCCTCGAGAACGCCGGAACCGGCGTGGCCGAACAGATCCAGTCGGTCGAGGAAGGCCTCAGCCAGCAGCGCGCGGCCCTGGTCACCGCCGCCTACGCGCTCAGGACCGACCAGGAGGACTTCTCGGCCCAGGTGGAGAGCCAGAGGGCGCAGCTGACCGAACAGCTGTCCGCGACCCGCTCGGCCGCCGGAGAGCTGGGCGAGACCTCGACCCGCACCACCGAGGCGGTCAAGGACCTGGTCGAGGCCGCCGGCGATCAGTTCAAGGCCCTGGTCGAGATGTCCCAGCGCGAGGCCGACGGCTTCGATGCGGCCACCAAGCTGGCGCTGGACAAGTTCGAGGCCCTGGCCGCCGAGGCCCGCGACGCCCTGGTCGAAGAGACCCGGCGGGCGCTGGCGGCGCTGCAGGCGACCGCCGACGACTCCCGCCTGGCCGCCGCCGAGGC
>NZ_JBNFOJ010000604.1:0-511 GCF_057364705.1 Brevundimonas sp. CURTG3B2_SDJG | reverse complement strand
GCCCCGCGCCGGCCTCGGCGCAGGCGGCCGCCCCGGCTCCGCGCCCGACCGACGGCTACGACTGGTACGTGCGCATCAACGAGGACCGGGTCCGCTCGGCGATCCTGGCCTATGAGGTGCCGAACACCGACGATCAGCCGCTGGCCTTCACCTGCGAAGAGGGCGGCGACCGCATCTTCGCCTCGATCACCGGCGGCCCGGCGAATCTGTCCCGGATCACCCTCGTCTCGGGCGACCAGCGCAAGGTCGTCGGCGGGACCACCGAAGCCGGGGACGACGAGCCGCCCTATTTCACCAGCCGTGAGATTTCGGGCGAAGACCCCCTCTTCCGGGCCTTCGTCGCCAACGGTTGGCTGCGCATGACCGCGGACGGTCGCACGACCGACATGGCCTCGGCGGCGGTCACCCGCGGCAAGGATGCGATCGAGGAGTTCGCGGCCTTCTGCGCTGACGCCGTTGGGCCGCTTGGCGTCAGCCGGTCGGCCGCGGGGGTTGGGTCGCGGGCGCGCCC
>NZ_JBNFOJ010000603.1:0-512 GCF_057364705.1 Brevundimonas sp. CURTG3B2_SDJG | reverse complement strand
GCCGCAAGGACCCGTAAGTATTCACTCATTGCTTGACCTCGAATCGCAGGTTGGATGATCCGAACGTGTAATCATCAAAGGCAGCTACCAGCACCTCCTTGATGGTCTTCTTGGCGACAACAATGGCAGACTCAGGGCCTGACTCTATTGCTGCTTTGACCAGAGCTAGCTGAAGCCCATCCAGCTTCTCACCCTCAGCGTAGGCTTTAGTCATCTCAGCCAGTTGGCGACACACGGTCTCTTCTTCCTTTGAGCTAACAACCATCTTCAGGTCAAAACTCGCACGAATACGTTTAGTAATAGCCATTAGTGTTACTCCTGTTTAAATTGTCCGTACTTCTTGTCAGACGTTAAGTTTATACACATAGAGGTCTTGACTCTAACCTCTTCAGTGAACGGTACAAGCCAGAGGAAATCCCGATAAACAACCGCTAGTAGGTCGATGTCTCCCGGACTGTAAGTTGGCTTACCGCATCATCCCAGCCTTACCTGTATGCTATTGCAGTGCTTCA
>NZ_JBNFOJ010000602.1:0-519 GCF_057364705.1 Brevundimonas sp. CURTG3B2_SDJG | reverse complement strand
TGGACCGCGAGCGGCTGCGGCTGGCGCGGCCGGTGACGCCGACCATCGACCCTGTTTTGACCGCCGCTGCGCCTTCGCGTTCACGCCCGACCGGCGCGGAGACTTCCGGGTCGGGGCCAGGCGCTATCGGGTCCGGGCGGCGACGCACGACGGGCGGATCCGGCTACCGGACGGGAACACCGTGCAAGCCGGGCGGCTGGCGTTCGCCTCGCCGATGTCGAACGGCGGCATGTTCTTCATCATGGCCCTGCCGGAGCTGTGGCGCGCCGACCGGTCGGAGCCGCGCGACCCGCGGCTGCTGTCGATGGTCGTGTTCATGCACGAGTTCGCCCACACCCAGCAGGCCGAAGGATTGGGCGAGCGGATCGACGGGCTGCTGGCGCGGGGGCTGCCCACGGACGCCGACGACGACGTGGTCCAGGACCGGTTCGGGGGGCGGCCCGGCTATGCGGCGGCCTATGCGGCCGAGCGGGACCTGTTCCATCAGGCGGCCGAGGCGCGGGACCCGGCGGCGGCGCG
>NZ_JBNFOJ010000601.1:0-527 GCF_057364705.1 Brevundimonas sp. CURTG3B2_SDJG | reverse complement strand
TGCGTTCTTCCCTAAGAGTGTGGCGACACTGAGCGACGATGACCCTATTGACGTAGCTGTAAGTCACCCTCGAATCTCAATCCTTAAGTATGCCGTTCCGTTTAGCGAGCAGCTACTACTTTGGTCTGATGAGGTTCAGTTCGTGATGACAAGCTCTGGGTCCTTACCTCGAAGTCTATCCAACTTGATGTGGGCTCAGAGTTTTGCCTTAGTGACAATGCCAGACCATTCGCTGTAGGACGCTCAGTATTCTTCTCAGCGCCTCGTGGTCATTCACCAGCATTAAGCGATACTTCGCTGTAGCAGATGTGTCTGACGTGAAGGATGCCGATGATACCACTGGACACGTACTGTCCTATATCCCTAACGGGGTGTTTGACATTCAAGGTACAGGGACTGAGAACTACATCTGCGTCAACTCTACAGGTGCATACAACCGAATCTACATCTACAAGTTCTTTGTTTTAAGGACGGCGTACAGCTTTCAAGCCTCTTTGGTCACACTGGGAGTTCCCCTAAAGACGTAA
>NZ_JBNFOJ010000600.1:0-532 GCF_057364705.1 Brevundimonas sp. CURTG3B2_SDJG | reverse complement strand
CTCAAAGTTAGCCCCATGCGACTCCTGACCTGCAATCCCGTTCCCAGCGTCCGTTATCGTGTAGCCAGCATGACAGATGATAGCGTGAAGCTGAGACATCAGGTTATTCATGATTGCTTTATCGTGTGTGTTCATCGTGTTATTTCCTTCTCAGGTTAAGTGACAATCAGTCAGGCCACCCATATGGATGACCTGTAGTCTGGCACTCGTTAAGCTGGCTTACGCCATCAGTACCCGCCTGTCAGTGTTATGGTCAGCGCATGGTGGTTAGCCGTGTAGCAGGCCCCGCGCTTCATCATCTCCACGAGGCCATCATAGAAAGCCTGTTCACTGCTATAAGTTATCTGGTACATGTTAGTCAATCTCCCAGATAGCCGTGCCGTTCGGTAGACGCTTACCGAAGCCTTGCTGGTCACGGAAAGCGAGACCTTGCGTCTCTCTCATTGTAGCCGTAGAAAAGTCATTTGTGTAGCACCGTCCCGGAAATGCGTATAGCGTACCGTTTCATTGTTGTCTATCCTCAGCGTGTAAA
>NZ_JBNFOJ010000599.1:0-533 GCF_057364705.1 Brevundimonas sp. CURTG3B2_SDJG | reverse complement strand
CGTCCGGCTGGCCCGTCGACGGCGGGCGGCCGGCACCACCCGGCTGGGCGCGGCCGGCGACCTGGGACGTGACGTCCGGGAGCTGACGAACCAGAACCCGGCGCAGACCGATCCGGCGCTGGCGGTGCTGGACGCCGTGCGCGCCACCGCCGGCGCGCGGCTGGACGCCTTGCTGGACCGGGGCGAGGCCTTTCGACGCCAATCGTGGACGGCTCGGGCGGCGCCTGGGCGGTCGAGGGGCGATCGTCCGCCGGGGCGGCCTGGCTGCGGCTGTCACGCCTGGGGCTGGTGGGCACGGCGACGGAAAGCGGCCTGGGTCTGCTGGCGGACGCCTATCCAGCCCGACCTGGATCACCGACGCGGCCGGGCGGCTGGCCTGGGCGAACCGGGCCTGGCTGGCCGAGATGAAGGTCGAGAGCGTCGAGGCCGCCCGCGAGAAGGGCTTGAGCTTCGATCGCGGCGCCGACGCCATCGTGGCCGAGGCGGGCCGGCTGCAGCAGCCCCAGGAGGGGTTCCGCTGGACGACCGGCGGC
>NZ_JBNFOJ010000598.1:0-537 GCF_057364705.1 Brevundimonas sp. CURTG3B2_SDJG | reverse complement strand
GGATCGTCCCCGGGACGGCGCAGGCCTGGACGATGACCGGGCGGCCTCGTCGATCCGGTTCGGCGGGACCCATGCCGGCGCGCCCTTCGAGGGGCGGTTCGAGGACTGGGAGGGGCGCGTCTGGTTCGATCCCGCGACCTGGCCGGATCGCGCGCGACGATCACCATCCGCACCGGCTCGGCCCGCACGGGCGACGCGACGCAGGAGGGCTCGCTGCAGGAGGCGGAGTGGTTCGATCCCGCGGGCTTCCCGACGGCGCGGTTCGAGGCGACCGAGTTCCGGGCCCTGGGCGGCGACCGCTACGAGGCGGACGGGGCGCTGCGCATCAAGGACCGGACCGTCCCGACCACGCTGGCGTTCACCTTCCGGGAGACGGCCGGACAGGCCGTCGTGGAGGGGACGACGACGCTGGACCGCGCGGCCTTCGACCTGGGGCTGGCGTCGGACGCGGCCGGCGACTGGGTGTCCAAGACCGTCACGGTGACGGTGTCGGTCCGGGCGGCCCGGGCCGGCTAGCGGTCAGCCGGCCTCGTCGAC
>NZ_JBNFOJ010000597.1:0-547 GCF_057364705.1 Brevundimonas sp. CURTG3B2_SDJG | reverse complement strand
CCCGCCCAGCTGTCCTCAACGTCAATGTCGACGTCACGAGACGTCTCAATGTCCGACGTGTGCCAGCCCGCATCAAGCGCGCCGTACCAACCGTTCGGCTCAGCCGACGCGGCGCCGGCTGCAAGCAGCCCGGTCATCGCGACACCGGCGAGAAGTTTCACCTTCATCATATCCCTCACACTCAAGGTTGCCCGAATGCCTACGCTTACACGAGGCGCTCCCGACCCCTAACCAGAATGTACGGTTCCGGTTCCGTAATCTGGCTTGCAATGCGGCGACTGTGGCGCCGTTTCAACACAATGGGCGGGGTTTCCTTCCCAAAAAGCCCTGCTAGGACAAGGCGACGACAGGGAGAAGGTCCAAATGACGGTGAATTTCGACGGTCGAGTGGCGATCGTGACAGGGGCCGGCGGCGGCCTGGGGCGCGAACATGCGCTCGCCCTGGCCAAGCGCGGAGCCAAGGTGGTGGTCAACGACCTGGGCGGCGCGCGCGACGGCTCCGGCTCGTCGGCCACCGCCGGCCGAGGCCGTGGTCGCGGAGATCCGG
>NZ_JBNFOJ010000596.1:0-553 GCF_057364705.1 Brevundimonas sp. CURTG3B2_SDJG | reverse complement strand
CGCCCGGCCCGCCCCCACGCCCGCCGAGAAGGGCGCGCTGCTGGCCGCGCTGCCCGCTCCTTACAGCCAGGCGGACCTGGACAACGGCCGGCGCGTCTTCGCCCGCTGCCGCTCGTGCCACACCATCGACCGAGGGCGGGCCCAACCATGACCGGCCCGAACCTGTACGGGGTCTTCGGCCGAACCGCCGGAACGCATCCGAAGTTCAACTACTCCCCTGCCGTGAAGGCGGCCGGCTTCGCCTGGGACGCCGAGCGCCTGGATCACTGGCTGGAGAACCCGCGCGAGTTCCTGCGCGGCAACAAGATGAGCTTCGCCGGCATCCCGGATGCGACGGACCGCCGCGACGTCATCGCCTGGCTGAAGGTGGAGACGGGATACATGCCGCCGGCCCCGGCGGCCGCCACGGCCACGATGGACGCGCCGTAGCGACGTTCACTCTCTTTCGTCATCCCGGGGCGCGAGGCGACCCCGGGACCCAGCGGCGCCGCACGCCCGCGCAGGCGGGCGGAAGGCTATGTGACCGCCGACAGCGTGCGTGACAGGTTCGCGC
>NZ_JBNFOJ010000595.1:0-555 GCF_057364705.1 Brevundimonas sp. CURTG3B2_SDJG | reverse complement strand
GGCCGTGTAGGCGCCGACCCCGGCAGGGCCAGCAGGCCCTCTTCCGTGTCCGAAAGACGGCCGTCGTGGTCCCGCGCGACGGCGCGGGCGCAGGCCAGCAGGTTCCGGGCGCGGGCGTAATAGCCCAGCCCCGCCCAGGCGGCCATCAGTTCGCCGTCCTCGACCGCCGCCAGGTCACGGACGGTCGGCCAGCGGGCGGCGAAGCCGAGAAAATAGGGCGTCGCATGCGGCGTGGTGGTCTGCTGCAGCATCACCTCGGACAGCCAGACCCGGTAGGGGTCGGGACGGGCGGCCGATCCGGGCGGCGACCGCCACGCCAGCAGGCGCGCATGGCCGTCGTACCAGTCCAGCAGGGCGGAACGGAGGACGGGAACGTCTGCGGGGACGGAAGGCATCGGTCCCGATATAGACCGGAAACGCGAGCCCTGGCGCCCTGACCGTTCGCCGGGACGGCGGGCCGCGATCGCGCTATACCTCGCGCATGCGCCGTCCGCTGCCCACAGACGCCGAAGCCCGCGAGATCCTGTCGCGCCGCCGCACGCGCCCGGCTCCGCG
>NZ_JBNFOJ010000594.1:0-557 GCF_057364705.1 Brevundimonas sp. CURTG3B2_SDJG | reverse complement strand
CCGCTTCGGGGTCGAGGGGGGTCCGCCGGGAACGCGCCGACCTCGGGGCCCGCCGCGGGGCCGTCGGGCGCGGCATAGCCCATCTCGAGGTCGAACTCGTCCTCGAAATCCTCGAACGGGCGGGGGGCGAAGGCGTTGCTCATGCTCTAGTCCACCGCCTGCGCGATGCGGCCCTCGACGAGGATTTCTTGCGGCGCCGAGGTCACCTGGCCCCGGCGGTAGTTGTCGAACACGACGGCGGCGCGACCGGAATCGGCGGGGCTCATCGCCCGGGCCCCGAGGATGTCGCGCGGATCGGCGATCTGGGCGGCCATGTTGGCGGTCAAGGCGCAGCCCAGCCCGAGCGAGGAGGCGTTGGAGAAACGGCCTTCCATGCTGCGCGGCTCACTGGCGCAGTTGGGGATCGCGGCCCGCACCGTTTCGAAGCCCGCCAGCACCGGCGCCCGGGGATCGGGCGCGTCGTAGCCGGCGATCTGGATACGCTCGCCCGGAACCCGGCGGCCTGAAGGGCGTCGCGGACCGCCCAGGCCCTGAGCGGGCGGGCCGCCCGGGTCGGT
>NZ_JBNFOJ010000593.1:0-558 GCF_057364705.1 Brevundimonas sp. CURTG3B2_SDJG | reverse complement strand
CTGGTCCAAGCTCAGGTAGCTCGTATTTGTCGAGCATCTGACTATGACCCTAAGTCCAAGGAGGTCATCCTGTGGACACCATCCATGTAATTTACTGGGCTGGACTTCTGGCCCTTTACTGTATGTACAAGTGGTTCGGGTCGAACAACCGTCCTAAACACTGAGTCTAACCGATAGTCATATCCTATCAATCCTACAGTCATCCATAGGTGAAACACTAAACTATCACTATAGGGAGACCAAGAGACAGACTCAAGGTTTTCCCCTATTACTTCAGTCCATACGGATTGGGCATACAGTAAGTAATAAAACTTTATCTTTTCAATTTGAATAGGAGAATTATCATATGGCAAACGTTCCGGGTCAGAAAATTGGTACAGACCAAGGTAAGGACAAATCCAGTTCCGACGCTCTGGCGTTGTTCCTAAAGGTATTGCTGGTGAAGTCCTGACCGCATTCACTCGCCGCTCTGTAAACTGCTGACAAAGCATATTGTCCGTACCATTTCAGAACGGTAAAGTCTGCTCAGTTTCCCCGGTCATGGGGTCGCACCTCTGG
>NZ_JBNFOJ010000592.1:0-559 GCF_057364705.1 Brevundimonas sp. CURTG3B2_SDJG | reverse complement strand
CTCGCCGCTCGGCCTGGGCGGTCGCCAGTCGTTCGGCGGCGTCGGCGCGCCAGCTCCAGGCGGGACGGACGACCAGCAGCCAGACCAGGACGCCGGCGATCAGGGCCAGCATCACCGCCAGCATCCGGCGCTCGCGCACGGTGCGGCCGTCCCACCAGCCGCGCAGGGTTGTGATCGCCGCGCTCATTTCGCGCCTCCGATGGTGATGTCGCTGACGATGCGGCCGCCCTCCTCGGCCACGCCGGTCTCTTCGACCGTCAGGCCGGCGCCGGCCATCGCCGTGCGGAGGACGGCGACGTCCTGGTAGTCCGGATGGCTGAGGGTGGCCTTCATCCCCTCGCCCGGGTCCGAGACCAGGATGTCCAGTTCGGCGCCCTCGACGTTCTCGACCGCCGCGAACAGGGCCGCGGCGGCGGCGGCCACGCCATTGGGCGGGGGCGCGACCTTCACCCGTTGGCGGAAGGTGGCGACGGGGTCGGGCGCGCGGGCCAGGTCCGGCGCGAAGCGAACGATCTCGGCCGCCGTCCGCTTTCGCCATATCGCGCGCCGCCCAGGTCGT
>NZ_JBNFOJ010000591.1:0-570 GCF_057364705.1 Brevundimonas sp. CURTG3B2_SDJG | reverse complement strand
GATGACCTTTGAGTCTAACACTTTACTGTACACCATACCCTGTGTCATTGTCCTCAGTAGCTGAGAGCACCTTATCGTACTCCCTGTTCAACGCCTCCATGTCAGCTAACTGTTTCTCATCCACAGACACCTTGCTGAGTACAAAGTTGTGGCGAGCTAGCAGCTTCTCGATAGCGTTGTAAAAGCTGAGGTGAACGCTTTGTGTCATCCCGCAGGTCTTGCAGCCATGAGTCGCAGCGCGCTCAGTGTCCAGCATTAACAGGAACTTCTCTAAGTCCATCTGCGTCATGTCTTTACCTCCGCTCTTAATCGTCTTGTAAATTAGGACGCCAATCTGCACCACGGTGTACGCGATAGCAGCGACGAGAACCATTCGTTGAGTGTTAACCCAAAGAAGAACCGACTGGCACCATCAGCCGCAGCGGTCCCGACGATAGGCGAGGCTTTGAGGTAGCCTCCATTCTTTGAAGTTCGAACTCAATCATAAAACCTCCATTATTGACCCCTCCGTAGAGGGCCCGTAGTTTATTTAGCTAGGTACTGACCGGAGAAGTTTATCACGTTTCCGTC
>NZ_JBNFOJ010000590.1:0-574 GCF_057364705.1 Brevundimonas sp. CURTG3B2_SDJG | reverse complement strand
TCCGCACCCCGGTCAAGGCCGCGGGCGGCCAGCACCGGCCCCGCCCTGTGGCCCGCCATCGCCGGCCGCCTGGCCACCCGCCAGATGTGGGTCGAACTCTATGGCCTGCCCGGCTACACCCTGACGCTGAAGGGACGCACGGCCCAGGGCTTCGCCTCGACGCCCCGCGACTTCCGCCCCGTCGATCCGACGCCCGGCAAGGGCGTGCTGTCCGGCCGCTTCACCCTGGCCGGCTCCAGCCTGGAGATCGTTCCCGGCGAGGACCCCTTCAACCGCCCCAGTCCGACCCGCGCCTTCGCCATCGATCTGCACGCCTTCGCCTGGCTGCCGTCGCTGATGCTGCAGGGCGAGCGCGGCGCGCGCGAGGCCCTGCGGTTGACCCTGGCCTGGGCCGAGGTCTTCGCCCGCTGGTCGCCCTTCGCCTGGGACCCGGAGATCCTGGCCCGCCGCGCCTTCAATCTGGCCTGCGCCGCCCGCCGCATGGGCCAGGTCGCCACCGAGGCCGAACGGCTGAAGCTGGCCGACGTGATCGGCCGCCAGGCGCGCCAGCTGCTGCGTCCCCCCGGGGGTATCG
>NZ_JBNFOJ010000589.1:0-578 GCF_057364705.1 Brevundimonas sp. CURTG3B2_SDJG | reverse complement strand
CGCGCCGCGGCTCGACGCCGAGCCGGCGCCGGGCCCCACGCTGACCTTCGACCGCGAGGTCGTCGAACCTGTGGACAAGGCGCCGCCGGCGGCCGAACCCACGCCGCCTCCGGCGCGGGTCATCCGCAATCCGAGCTGGAGCCGGCAACCCGACGCCGAGCAGATGATGCGGGTGTACCCGCGCCGGGCGCTCGAAGCGGGGGTCGGGGGATCGGCGACGCTGAACTGCGTGGTGCAGCCGAACGGCGCGGTGGTCGTCTGCGATATCGCCGGGGAGACGCCGGCGGGCCAGGGCTTCGGCCGCGCCGCTCAACAGCTGTCGCGTCACTTCCGCATCAACCCGCGGACGGTGGACGGGATCGCCGAGGGTACGCGGGTGGTCATCAACCTGCGCTTCGTGCCGCCCCCGGCGGACTGATCAGGCGAACCTGAGCGGGTTCAGGGCGGCGGCGTCCGCAAGAGGCGTCCCGCCCGTGATCCCGTCCGCGACGACCCGGGCGACGAGCGGGCCCAGGAGCCAGCCGTTGCGGCGCGGCGCCAGCGCCAGGAACAGGCCCGCCTCGCCCGTCGGCCCGGCC
>NZ_JBNFOJ010000588.1:0-581 GCF_057364705.1 Brevundimonas sp. CURTG3B2_SDJG | reverse complement strand
ACTCAGTTGCTCACCATCGGTCTCAGACTCTTCGTCATCTGACTCGTGTACTTCTTCACCTTCAGTCTCTTCGACGTTCTCGTCTTCTTCGGCAGCCTCGTCGTTTTCGGCTTCCAGTTGCTTGAAGGTAATTAGCGTCATCGCCATCGCGAACTGCTACGTCCTGTTCAAGCATAGACTTCTGGTGTTCGTTCAGGTCCTCAACGGAACCAGTGATTGCATTAGAGCTAACGCCGAACTCGGCATAAAACTGATTGAGACATTGAGTCATTCTCCTTTGATTGAATGGTAGGAACAACGGTCTAGAAACCTACAAATTGTAGACCAGACGTTGTTCCTATAGTGATAGTTTAGGCTTGAGCCATGTCCTCACCAGCTCCCTGACCTACAGCAGCACCCATGTTAGCACCAGCAGCAGACGCACCGTTGACCACAGCTCCTTGAGCGGATTGTTCAGCAATACGTTGCATCTTCTCATCCTGAGTAAGCAGTAAACCAGCCGTGTCAATACCTAAGGCGTTCAGCAGTCGCAGCTTCAGGGTCGGCAAGTTGATGTCAGGGTCCTGAGCTAGTGGCTGAAG
>NZ_JBNFOJ010000587.1:0-586 GCF_057364705.1 Brevundimonas sp. CURTG3B2_SDJG | reverse complement strand
GCCTCGGCGGCGTCGGGCGGCCCCCTGACGGTCTCCACGCTCGACGCCCTCGCCGGCGACCCGGCCCTCGCCGAAGCCTGGCGGATCCAGCAGGGCTTGAACCAGGTCCTCGCCGCGGCCTTCGACGACCGCGTCGACCCGGCGGACGAGCCGGAAGGGTTCCGCCAGCGCCTGGCCCAGGCCGGCGGCTGCGCCGATTTCGACGCCCTGAAGGCCCGTCTGGCGGCGATACGGGGCGAGGCGCGGGCCGCCTTCGAAGCGGCTCTGCCCCCGGTCCGCGACGGAGACTGAACTCTCGTTCGTTTGATCTCCGTACAGGGATGACCGGCCGCTGACGGCCCCAGGAGATCATCGAAATGAACAGAACGCTCGTGCTTGGCGGACTGGCCGCCCTCGCTCTCGTCGCCGCGGCGCGCCGCGATCGCCCAACAGCCGCAGGAAAAAGCCTCGCCGCGCGTCCTGCGCGCCGACGCGGACGGCGACGGCCGTATCAGCCAGGCGGAGTTCGTCGGCCGGCGGGGTCGATCGCCTGATCGCGATGGACGCGGACCGCGACGGCTCGGTCTCGCGCGAGGAGAGGCAGGCC
>NZ_JBNFOJ010000586.1:0-589 GCF_057364705.1 Brevundimonas sp. CURTG3B2_SDJG | reverse complement strand
CCGGCGCTGTCGAACGCCGTCCTGGACCGGCTGACCGCGGGCTGGCGCGAGGTGGTGTCGGTCGAGGCGGCGATCTCGCCGGGGCGCGGGCGCCGCGCGGCCTGTCGGTGACGCAGGCGATCCTGTCCTGGCTGGGGCGGCCGGTGCTGGTCTTCGACGGAGGCGTCTTTACGATGCGACGGGGCTGGAGCGGGCTCCATCGGCGCGATTTCGGGCGCGCAGGGCGGCGGCTCGTTTCGCTGTGCGAGACGCCGGACCTGGATCTGTTCCCGACGCGGTTCGAGCCGCGCGAGCGCGCCTTGTTTCTGGCGGGGCTTGAGCCCTGGCCGGCGCACCTGGGCGCCTGGGTTCTGGGCGGGCTGGCGCGGGCCTTCCGGTTCGATCCAGTTCCGCTGGCTCGAGGCCTGATGGCGATGTCGGCCTGGGCTTCGGCGTTCGGTTCGGATCGCGGGGCGATGCGGGTGCAGGCCTATGGCGTGGACGGGGAGGGCCGGGCGGCGCGGGCGGTCTGGCGGCTGGTCGCCGAGCCGGGGGGAGGGGCCTGTCACCCCCAGCCTGCCGGCCCTGGCGGCGATCCGGGCGATCGTGA
>NZ_JBNFOJ010000585.1:0-590 GCF_057364705.1 Brevundimonas sp. CURTG3B2_SDJG | reverse complement strand
CGACGGGCGCGATGGGAGGCGCGGAGGCCAGCGCCGGCTCGGCCTGCACGCGGGCCAACAGCGCGGCGATATCCAGGTCGGCTTCCAGAGGCGACGGGGCCAGGTCGGGCAGGCCCAGGTCCGGCAAGCCTGATTCCGGCGGCGAGTCGGAGGCCAAGCCCAGCGGCAGGATGCTCAGGTCGCAGTCCGACTCGACGAAGTCGAAGACGTCGCGGACCGCGGCTTCGTCCACGGCGCCAGCCAGGTCCAGGGTCCAGACCAGGCTGTTCTCCTCGGCCTCGAGCGCCTCCAGCATCGGCACGGCGCTGTCGTCCAGCTCGACCGACAGCGGCCCCAGCCGGCCGAGCTCGCGCAGCAGCAGGGCCGTCTCGTTGGCGTTGGCGTACATCCGGCCATGCGGGCGGAACACCACCCGCCAGCCGGTTGCGGCTGCGGCGGCCGAAAGCGGCGGCAGGTCCAGGGCGGGCAGCTCCAGAGAGGGCGCCGCGAAGGCCACCGGCTGGAAGCCGAAGTCGTCGTCCGCCTCTTCGGCCGGCGCCCTGGCCTCGCCGTGGGCTCAGGGCCTCCATCTCGGCGACCAGGCCGGCCAG
>NZ_JBNFOJ010000584.1:0-591 GCF_057364705.1 Brevundimonas sp. CURTG3B2_SDJG | reverse complement strand
GCCTGGTCCCTGGCGCTGCAGCAGGCGCGCCGCCAGCGCGGCTCGGGCGACCTGCGCGGCCTGGGCGACCTGATCGTCGCCGACGCCCAGCGGCCCTCGGTCGCGCCCCCCGCCGGCGCCTATCGCTGCCGCACCGTCAAGCTGGGATCCCAGGGAGGCGAAGAGGGGCTGGGCTACGTCGTCTACGGATGGTTCGCCTGCCGCATCGAGCAGACCCCGAACGGGCTGAAATTCGTCAAGCTGACCGGCTCGCAGCGGCCCTCGGGCCTGCTGTTCCCCGAAAACGATTCCCACATGGTCATGCTGGGATCGATGGCCCTGGCGTCGGAGCCGCCGGCCAATTCCTACGGCCAGCGGCCCGATCGCGACCTGGTCGCCGTGCTCGAGCGTATCGGCGAACGCCGCTGGCGCCTGGTCATCCCCTGGCCCCAGAACGAATCCAACCTGGACCTGATCGAGTTGGTGCCGGCCTGAGTCAGGCCGCGCGCGACATCGCCGTCGTCGGGGCCGGCCCCTCGGGCCTGGCCTGCGCCCTCATGCTCGCCCGCCAGGGGCGACGCGTCGCGTGCTGGAGCGGTTCGGAGCGGGGCG
>NZ_JBNFOJ010000583.1:0-593 GCF_057364705.1 Brevundimonas sp. CURTG3B2_SDJG | reverse complement strand
CCACGACGGACAGGGCGATCATCACGAACAGCACCAGGAATCAGGATCGCGGGGCCCACGGGGGCCTCCGAGCGGGGACGGTCCGCGGCGGCGCGCGGCCGCTGGGCCTCGGCGGGGTCCAGCCGGAG
Organism: Brevundimonas sp. CURTG3B2_SDJG; assembly: GCF_057364705.1. Lineage (NCBI taxonomy): Bacteria > Pseudomonadati > Pseudomonadota > Alphaproteobacteria > Caulobacterales > Caulobacteraceae > Brevundimonas > Brevundimonas sp. CURTG3B2_SDJG. Next base: position 465 of record NZ_JBNFOJ010000583.1, on the reverse strand, counting down.
CTGTTCGTCGATGGCCTCGACCCCCTGGGTGATCCCTCGCTCGTAGAAGCCCTCGCGGAACGAGGGCAGGATCCGGTCGTGGACGATCAGGGCCGAGAGGGCGTCGGTCAGGATCGGTTCCAGGCCGTAGCCGACCTCGATCCTCACCTTGCGCTCATTGGGGGCGACGATCAGCAGGACGCCGTTGTTCTTGCCCTCCTGGCCGATCCCCCAGGCGCGGCCCAGGCGGTAGCCGTAGTCCTCGATCTCATAACCCTGCAGATCGGGCACGGTGACGACGACCAACTGGTCGGTGGTGTCCCGCTCCAGGGCCTCCAGCCGGGTCGTCAGCGCGGCCTCGGCGTCCGCCGACAGCAGATTGGCCTGGTCCACGACCCGGCCGCTCAGGGCCGGAAAGGTCTGCGCCATCACGGGCGTCGCCGCCAGCCACGCCGGCGGTCAGCAGGACGGCGATCAGGACCGCCC
>NZ_JBNFOJ010000582.1:0-598 GCF_057364705.1 Brevundimonas sp. CURTG3B2_SDJG | reverse complement strand
GCGCCGGCTTCACCGCCCTGCACCTGACCGCCCTCGGCCGCGCCGGCCAGCGCCGCTGGTCCCCCGGCCTGACCCCGGCGGACATCGACGCCGCCCGTCAGGCCCTCGCCCGGCTGGACGTCGCCGACCTGGCGGACCGCCCCTTCGACCGTCTGTCCAGCGGCCAGCAGCAACTCGTCCTGATCGCCCGTCTGTTCGTGCAGGACGCCCCCGTCTGCCTGCTGGACGAGCCCCTGGCCCTGCTGGACCCGGCCCACGCCCAGGCCGTCGAAGCGGCTTTGCGGGGCCTCGCCGCCGAGGGCCGCGCCGTCCTGACCTCGACCCACCACCTTCCCCTGGCGGCTCGCGCCGATCGCGTGGTCGCCATCGGACCGGACTGGATCGAGGCCCTGCCGCCACGGGCCGCCCTGTCGCCTGACCGCGTCCGCGCCCTGTTCGGCGTCGAGATCGCCGCCTGTCCCTGTTGCGGCGGCGCCCTGGCCTGAACGTCCGCCGGGGCTTGAGTCCCAGGCGCGCGTGGTCGAGGTTGCGCCCCATGATCCGAAACCGCCTTACCCTTCTCGCCGCCGTCCTCGCCCTGGCCGCGGCCCCGCCGCCG
>NZ_JBNFOJ010000581.1:0-603 GCF_057364705.1 Brevundimonas sp. CURTG3B2_SDJG | reverse complement strand
AGCGTATGACGCCTCCCAGCCACACCCAACGATGGACACTGGGGTAGGATAGTCGGACTCTAAGGTTAGACTCGTGGTTAATGCGTTACCATTCATAGCGAAGCGATACTGTCCATCCCCAATGTTGGTAGTCCCGATGGTTTGCTGACCAAGGGTGTACCCGTTAAAGGTGTTCACGAACTCCCGCTCACCGTTTCTGACAATGAGTCTAAGAGCTCCAGTGTCCTTGTAGTTGACCCAAGCCCGACGAAGTTGTAGGCGTCCAGTGTCTTCAGACTGAGTGCCACTCTCGTCTTCAATCTTAATCAGGAACCGTGAGAACTTGTAGGACATCAGATAAGACCGTCCGATGAACACTGTTCGTCCTGACCAATCTCCATTTAGTACAGCCACAGTAGAGATGTCTGTCAATTCACCAAGGTCCACGTAGGCACCCTGACTGTCAATCAGATAGTACCGACCGGGAGACGGAGCGTTTCCACCATAAGCAGAACCAATATCAACCGTAGTCTTATAGGTGTCAGCATTAAACGAGCCAATTGGAATGACCATAGACACCTTGGAGTCAACGTGGAGTCTATACGGCTCTAATGGAAGTCAGTT
>NZ_JBNFOJ010000580.1:0-607 GCF_057364705.1 Brevundimonas sp. CURTG3B2_SDJG | reverse complement strand
CATCGCGCCAGGCCCAGCCGCGCCGGGCGTGGGGGCCATGGCGACGCGGGCGGGGATGCCCGCCTCGGCCAGCCGGGTCCGGATCTGCGCCAGCAAGGCCGCTTCGCCTCCGAACAGATGCGCCGCCCCGGTCGTGTCCAGGAACAGCCCCTCCATCCCCTCCTCTCCGGCGTCCACGCTGACCGAAGGCGACCAGCGCTCGGCCCACACCGCCAGCTCGGCCAAGGCCCGGGCGTCGTCGGTCGGATCGGCCGGCTGGCGGACCAAGCCCGGCAGCATGGCCAAGCGTCCGCCTGGCTCTGGCCGCGCCGGAGGCCCGCCGCCCGCGCCGCGGAATTCAGGGCGTGCAGCACCACCGCCCCCCGGCTGTTCTTCAGGACCAGGGCGAAAGGATTGCGCGGGTCGCGAGCGGGGTCAGGCGGCGAGGCCGGACGGCGCGCCCGCTCCAGCGACCGCAGCCGGACCGAGATCGGCCAGTCGGTCAGCCAGACGGAGACGATGCGTCTCATCATCCTGCTCCAGCATCCAGACGGCGGGACGCTCGCCCCGGCCGCGGACCAGTTCGGCTTCCAGCCGGGCCGCGCCCGGGGCGCGCGCGGGGTCCAAG
>NZ_JBNFOJ010000579.1:0-608 GCF_057364705.1 Brevundimonas sp. CURTG3B2_SDJG | reverse complement strand
GGAGGGATGTCGGCGCGCAGCGGCGACAGGTGGGAGCGGCTCGGGCGGCGCGTCGCCTCTCCGCGCCGCCCCCGCCCGGTCGCTGCGCGACCACCCTCCCCGGGACGGGGAGGGAGAAGAACGATGCCCGCCTTGTCATCCCGGCCGAAGCGAAGCGAAGAGCCGGGACGTCTCGCTGGTAAACAGCCCCTTAACCCTGCGTGAGCGACAACACCGTCGAGTCCCGCCCTCCGGAGTCCGCGTCCGCATGTCCGCCGCCCTCGCCATCGGCCGCCGCGCCTGGGTCAGCGCCCGCATCCTGTGGGACGCCCCCTTCGTGGTGCGCTTCCGCGGCGTGCTGCAGGCCCTGCTGGCCGCCCTGCTGGTCGTCGCCCTGGTCTCGTGGAACCCGGCCGATCCCAGCCTGAACGCCTCGTCCGCCGCCGCCCCGACCAACTGGCTGGGCGCCAACGGGGCCCTGTTCGCGGACCTGTTCATCAGTCGCTGGGCCTGGCCGCCTGGCCCGCCGCCCTGCTGCTGATCGCCTTCGGCCTGGCCGGCGCGATCGGCGACGCGATCCAGCAGCGCCTGAAGCCCACGCCGCTGAAAAAGCCCTGTCGGCCACCGGC
>NZ_JBNFOJ010000578.1:0-611 GCF_057364705.1 Brevundimonas sp. CURTG3B2_SDJG | reverse complement strand
GGGGCGCGGAGGCTTGACCGAGGTCGGGCGTCCGGAGCGACGCGGCGCGCGCGGGGCGGCGTCTGCGGGCGGTTCGGTCGGGCGCCTGGCCATGCGCGGGGTCTCCATGAGACGTCAGGATCGGTCGCAAGGACGCCGGCCGCCCTTCCGCCTGTCACGATCATAGAGTACGACCGCGTTCGAAATGAACGGCGCCGATCAGGAAAATTGCTGTGCTGGCGCCGCCCTCTGCGGGGCGGCGGGCCTGACGGCCTGCGCAGGGGCCTTCGACGCTCGCACAGATGCGACGTCGCCGGTCGCGCCGCGGGGTGCAGGCCCTGGTGGACGCGAACCGCGCGTATCCGCGCTGGGCGGACTTCCCCCGCGCCACGCCCGTTCCCGAACCGCGGGCGGTGGCCGTCCAGGTGAATACGCTGAGGGTCAGCGCCGGGGCCCTGGCCGGAGAGGTCGCGCGAATCGACTGGCAGGAGGCTGGCGATCCCGAGGCCCTCGCCGCCGACGACCCGCGCGCGGTCGGGGCGGTTCCGGTCTCGCCGGTCACTGCCGAGACCCAGGCCGAGATCGAGGCCTTCGCCCGCCGCGCCGCAAGAGCGCGGTCGCCGCCCCCGCCG
>NZ_JBNFOJ010000577.1:0-614 GCF_057364705.1 Brevundimonas sp. CURTG3B2_SDJG | reverse complement strand
CCCCGTCCTGGCCCGGGACGTGCGCGCCCGGATCGAGGCGACCCTGCCCGCCGGTCTCGATCGCCTGGCGACCCTGGCGGAAAGCCTGCGCCAGACGGTGCTGGCCACGGTTCCGGATTTCCTCGCCCGCCGCCGCTTCTGGGAGACGGCCTTCCGGGGCCCCGCCCGCATCCTGGCGGAGGAAGGCCGCCTGGCCGAGGCGCGGCGCGAGATGCTGAAACTGCTGAACGCCCCTGCGGCCATAGACGGCGTCGTCCATCTGGTCGGAGCCGGGCCGGGCGACCCCGAACTGCTGACGCTCAAGGCGCTGCGCCTGCTCCAGGACGCCGACGTCGTCGTCCACGACCGGCTGACCCCCAAGGCGATCCTGGACCGCGCGCGTCGCGACGCCGAGCGCATCGACGTCGGCAAGCGCCGCGGCGATCACTCCGTCCCGCAGCCCGAGATCGCCGAGTTGCTGATCGCGGAGGCCCGCAAGGGACGGCGCGTGGTCCGGCTGAAGGGCGGCGATCCCTTCGTGTTCGGCCGCGGCGGCGAGGAGTTGGAGGCGGTCCGTCGGGCGGGCGTCCAGGTCTTCGTCGTTCCGGGCGTGACCGCAGCCCTGGGCTGCGCGG
>NZ_JBNFOJ010000576.1:0-618 GCF_057364705.1 Brevundimonas sp. CURTG3B2_SDJG | reverse complement strand
GCCAGGATGGCGACGTGGCGACGTCGGGCCGCCCCGCGCCGTGCAGAGGCCGGCCAGGCGCTCGGCGTCCAGCGCCAAGAACTGCGAAGGCAGCAGGTCGTCGGCCACCAGCACGGAGCCTTCGCCGATCCGGGGCGCCGGCGGCTCGACCCCCAGGACTTCGGCGGCGATCTGCAGCTCAAGATCCAGCAGGTCGTCGGCGCGTTCGGCCATCCGGCGGTCGCCCATCGAGCGGAACAGGTCCGCGGCCGAGGCGGAGGCCTGCCGCCAGGCCCAGGCCGCGCCGCGCCCCGGCCTGGATCGCCTCGTCCGCCCCGGCGATCAGGGCGGGGTCGTCCAGGAAGGCGAGGTGGGCCGCCAGGATGGCGCGGCGCTCGAGGCCGCCCACGCCCGCCTCCTTCGTCAAACGGGGCGCGGACCGCCTGAAGAGCGGCCTCCAGGACCCGTCGTTCATGCTCGACGCCCCGCCCCACTCCTCGGGGACTTCCAACACGGGAGGCAGCAGCCGGACGGCGCGGCCGAGCACCAGGCCGGGCGAGGCGGCGACGCCGCTCAGCACCAGCTTCGCCCTCGGCGTTGCGCCTCGACGAAGGCCGGGGGAGGGGCGCCGGGTCGACG
>NZ_JBNFOJ010000575.1:0-618 GCF_057364705.1 Brevundimonas sp. CURTG3B2_SDJG | reverse complement strand
CATCGAACACCGCGACGGAGAGCGGATGTCGGCCGGGCGCGGGCGGCCGCGATCCCGGCGGCGCCGGCGCCGATGACGGCGACATCCAGATCGGCGGGCAGGGACACGGTCTTCACGGTGCTCACGACCCGAAACATGACGTGTTGCGGCGCCGAAACAAGCGGAGTTGATTTTTGGACGATTGTGTCCATTTATGCGCCGGTTCCTCCCCGAACGCCTTTCCGAGCGTGATCCCATGGCTCTCCCCCCCGTTCTTAAAAAACGTCTGCCGCTGATCGTCGGCGCCGTGGCGGCCCTGGCGGTCGTCATCGGCGGCGTGGTCTGGTGGCAGGGCAAGCAGCGGTGGGAAGCCACCGAGAACGCCTTCGTCCAGGCCGACACCACCGAGGTCAGCCCCCAGATCGACGGCTATGTCGTCGAGGTGCTGGTGGCCGACAATCAGCGGGTCGAGGCCGGGCAGATCCTGATCCGGCTGGACGACGCCGACGCCAAGGCGAACCTGGCTCAGGCCCAGCCAATCTGGCCGCGCTTGAGGCCGGCGTGCAGAACGTCGACGCCCGGGCGGAGCAGGAGCAGGCGGTGATCGCCAGCCGCGCCGCGGCGGTCAGCCAGGCCCAG
>NZ_JBNFOJ010000574.1:0-620 GCF_057364705.1 Brevundimonas sp. CURTG3B2_SDJG | reverse complement strand
CTCGCGGTAGGCGGGCTCGGCGCGCCAGCCGGCGGGGCGGGGCAGGGAGCCGGGCGAGAGATGGTCCGCGGCGACCCGACCGCTGGCGGCGTCCAGCACCACAGTGCGGCCGGCCAGATAGACCGCTTCCTCGACATCGTGGGTGACGAAGACGATGGCGGGCCTCGGGGCGCGGGCGGCCCACAGCCGATGCAGGTCCTCAATCAGGCGGCGGCGGGTGACGCTGTCCAGGGCGGCGAAGGGTTCGTCCAGCAGCAGAAGGTCCGGCTCGACCACCAGGGCGCGGGCCAAGGAGACGCGCATGGCCATGCCGCCCGACAGCTGGCGCGGCCGGGCCTCCAGCCGATCACCCAGGCCGACGGCGGCGAGGGCGGGCGCCGGCGCGAGCGTGGGCCTGGTCCTTGGGGACGTCCGCCAGCTCCAGGGGCAGGGCGACGGTTGGCGCGGGCGTCGGCCCAGGGCATCAGCGTGGGGGCCTGGAAGACGAAGGCCGTGCGGCCTAGCGCGGCAACGGCCGCCTTTACCCTCGGCGGGGCGCTCCAGCCCGGCCAGGAGGCGCAGGACCGTGGACTTGCCCGCGCCGGAAGCCCCTACGACGGCGACGATCTCGCCCGGCGCGA
>NZ_JBNFOJ010000573.1:0-620 GCF_057364705.1 Brevundimonas sp. CURTG3B2_SDJG | reverse complement strand
CGGGCCGGCGCCTTCGCGGCCGTCGCCGCCTCGCCGGCCGCCGTGGAGATCGCAGTGCCGCCGGGCCGGAACATGTGCGAGACCGCCCTCTTCCCAATGTTCGCCGAGGGCTTGCGGGAAAACCTGCTGGCCGATCTGCAGGCCACGGCGGGCGACGAGGTGTCGTTCCTGAAGGTGGGCGCGCCGCCGCCGGCGCCGAGCGCCCGCACCCTATGTGCTCGACCTGGGGATCCGCCAGATGCCGGACCGCACCATCGCCAACCTGTCGCTGGTCTCGGCCGCCGACGGCAGGGTGCTGTGGTCGCGGCAGATCACCGAACCGACCAATGTCGACAACTATCTGGCGACCCAGGAGCGGCTGTCGTCCCGGCTGGCGGAGGCGTTCGCGGCCGACCGGCTGTGAGATGAACAGTCCTTCTCCGTCCCCTCGGGGAGGATGGTCGCGAAGCGACCGTGGTGGCGGTTCGATGGGTTGGCGGCCGCCCCCACCCGGCTTCGGCTGCGCCTCAGCCACCCTCCCCCGGAGGGGGAGGGAGAGGCGCTACGTCTTTCTCAAGCGTGACAGCGCCCATTTGGGCGGCGGTCACGCCACGACATCCGGGTCCGGTCCAGACGGGCCT
>NZ_JBNFOJ010000572.1:0-628 GCF_057364705.1 Brevundimonas sp. CURTG3B2_SDJG | reverse complement strand
CCCCGCCCGCGCCGTTTCCGCCCCGCCCGGCCACCCGCACGGGGGCGTTGGGCTGGATGCGGTTCAGGCCCGAGCCCACCACCCGGTCGTTGACCGACAGGCCGGAGACGATCTCGACGAAGCCGCCTTCGACGGACCCGGTCTCCACCTCGACCCGCTGGGCGGTGGAGCCGCGCTCGCCGTTGGCGATGCGATAGACGAAGCGCCGTCGCCCTCGTACTGGACCGCCGCCTCGGGCACGGCCACGCCCGTGCGCAGCCCTTGCTGGACGGCCACGCGCACCGCCATGCCGGGCCGGATGCGCCCGCCGGGGTTCGGAATCTCGGCGCGGGCGACCACGGCGCGGGTCTGCTCGTTGATGCGGGTGTCGACCAGGGCGATGCGGCCGTTGAAGACCTCGTCGCCATAGGCGTCGATGGTGGCCGTGATGGGCGTGCCGGGGCGCAGGGCGGCCAGGTAGCGCTCGGGAATCGGGAAGTCGACGCGGACGACGGAGATGTCGTCCAGGGTGGTGATGACCGCGCCCGGGTTGATCAGAGTGCCGGCGGTGACCGTGCTGAGCCCCAGCACGCCGGCGAAGGGCGCGCGGATGACCCGGTCGCCCAGCCGCGCCTGGGCGGCGGCCAGG
>NZ_JBNFOJ010000571.1:0-629 GCF_057364705.1 Brevundimonas sp. CURTG3B2_SDJG | reverse complement strand
AAGGCCATGGGCGAGCGCGGTCGCCGCGCCGCCGCCGAGGCCGGCTCCGGCCTCGACCGGCTGATCGAGGCGCTTCAGCCCCTGCTGCCGCCGAAGGGCGTACGCAATGATCGCTCTCCGTCCCTCGTCATTCCGGGGCCGCGCAGCGGAACCCGGAACCCAGGGGATCGAGCGCGATGTTGAATGCGCCGTCCGGACGGGATGCGCCCTCCTGGGTTCGGGGTTCGCTCTTCGAGCGCCCCGGCATGACGGCTCGGAGAACACGCGCGCATGTCCCTGAGCACCCCCAAATGGTGGTACCTGCGCGACCGGCGCCACGCGGCGGTCATGCGTCTGATGCTCAAGCCCCTGTCCTGGGTCTGGGCCGGCGTCACCGCCCGGCGCATCGCCCGCGCCGTCCCGGCCGACCCGGGCGTCCGGGTGACCTCCGTCGGCAACCTGACGGTCGGCGGCTCCGGCAAGACGCCCATCGGCCCGCGAGGTCCTGCGTCTGCTGCGCGCCTCGGGCGTCGACGCCCACGCCCTGTCGCGCGGCTACGGCGGCAAGCTGGAGGCCCGGTCCGAGTCGATCTTCACGCCCATCCGCCGCCGCGTCGCGACGAGCCGCTGATGCTGGCGCTGGACAGCCC
>NZ_JBNFOJ010000570.1:0-633 GCF_057364705.1 Brevundimonas sp. CURTG3B2_SDJG | reverse complement strand
CCGCGCCCCCGCCTCCGCCGCCGCCCGCCCTGACCCTGAACGAGGGGGTGGCCCAGGCCGCGTCGATCTACGTCTCCTTCATGCGCGACGTGGGCACTATCCCCGCCGGCGGCTTCCAGGACGCGGAGTCGATCCAGTCGGCGATCCGAAAGGGCGCGGCCTACGAGCCCGCCCAGCTGTCGCGCGGCATGATCGCCTACGGCTCGATCCTGGCGCTGCAGTCGCCCGAGTTCGTGCAGGGCGTGCGCACCTACGCCGTCGATCCCGCCATTCGCCAGGAGATGGTCGCCCGCCTGATCGCCGATCCGGCCACCGCCGCGACCCTGCCGGGCGCCGACTTGGCCGCCGGCCTGATCGTCGAGACTCTGAGCCGCGACGTCGCCGCCATGCGCGTCATCGCCGACGGGGTGGAGAGCGACGCCTATACGATCCAGGAACGCCGCGACCCCCGCCGCCGCTGGGCCGTCACTCACATCCCGAACCGCGATGTTCGCCTGGAAGGCGCCAAGACCCTGTCAGCGGCGGCCATGCTGCCGTCGGCCGAGGAATCCGCCCGTCTGTTCGCCGCCGCCCACTCGGGCTCGGGCCTGACGCTGACGGCCGGCCGCTCGGGCCCGCCCCTACACCCCCCCG
>NZ_JBNFOJ010000569.1:0-637 GCF_057364705.1 Brevundimonas sp. CURTG3B2_SDJG | reverse complement strand
GCGCCGACTGCGCGGCGGCGGCGGTCACGCCCAGCGACAGGGCGACGGCCAGGCCGGACGCTCCGGCGAACAGGCTGCGGCGAAGGGCGCGGGTCATCCCCGGCTGAACGGCTTGCAACATATGCCTCCTCCCAATGGGCATACAGGACGCCGGGGTGACCCCGGTCTATCTGTTTTTTGCGGATCGGCGACGTGGGCCAGTCCGTTTGACACCGGTGTCATATTGACATGGAATGCGTTCTGACACCGGTATCAATGAGAGCCTAACCCGATGATCCGCGCTTTCGCAACCCTGCTTCGACACAAGAGCTTCACAACCGTCGCCGTAACGACGTTCGCCGTGTTGCTGGAGGCACACTCGGCGCCGGGCCAGACTGCGGAGGCTCAAACCCTCGCCTTCCCGGGGGCGGAAGGCGCCGGCCGCACGCCCTGGGCGGCCGGGGGCGGCGCGGGTCCCTGCGGGGTAGCCAATCTGAACGATTCCGGCCCGGGCAGCCTGCGCGCCGCGATCGAGGCCGAGGGGCCGCGCATCGTGGTCTTCGAGGTCGGCGGCACGATCCGCCTGACCTCCCCTCTCCGCATCCGCGCGGTCGCATCACCGTCGCGGGCCAGACCGCGCCGGCGGAGGCGTGGACCC
>NZ_JBNFOJ010000568.1:0-639 GCF_057364705.1 Brevundimonas sp. CURTG3B2_SDJG | reverse complement strand
CGGTTGTCGAGGCGCCCCCGGCGCGAGGGCCCTTCGTCGCCGCCGCCAACCCGTTGGCGGTCGAGGCCGGGATGAAGGTGTTGAAGGCCGGCGGCTCGGCGGTCGACGCCGCCGTCGCCGTCCAGGCGGTGCTGGGCCTGGTGGAGCCGCAGTCCTCGGGCCTGGGCGGCGGCGCCTTCATGATGATGTTCGACGCCGCGACCGGCGAGGTCACCAGCTACGACGGCCGCGAAACCGCGCCGGCCGCCGCCACGCCCGAGCTTTTCTACGAGAACGGCCGTCCGCTGGCCTTCGGCGACGCGGTGCTGAGCGGGCGCTCGACCGGCGCGCCCGGCGCCGTCGCCATGCTGGCCCTGGCCCAGGCCGAGCACGGCCGCCTGCCCTGGAGCGCCCTGTTCGGGGACGCCGAACGGCTAGGCCCGCGACCGGCTTCGTTAGTCAGCCCGCGCCTGGCCGGCTTCATCGCGATGACGCGCGGCCAGGCGCGCACCGCTGGGCCGACGCCTATTTCACCAGGCCCGACGGGACCCGCTACGCCGCTGGCGACGTGCTGAGGAACCCGGCCTACGCCGACACCGTCGCGAGCTGGCCGCCGGCGCGCCGAGGCCTTCTACCAGGGCCGCATCGCGCGCGAGATCG
>NZ_JBNFOJ010000567.1:0-644 GCF_057364705.1 Brevundimonas sp. CURTG3B2_SDJG | reverse complement strand
GGGCAGGGGGCGGCGCAAGGTCGCGCTCGAAGGCGTCCAGCCGCGCCTGCGTCCCGGCGAAGGCCTGGGCCGCGTCCAGGCCGCTGTCCGGCCAGGCTGTCGAGATCAGGACGATCTCATGCTTCACCGAATCGAAGATCGCCACCAGCGAGGGCCGCGTCAGGACCGCGTCGGGCAGGTCCAGGGGGTCGGGGTTCGGCTCGCCCAGGGGTTCGAGCAGGCGGACCATGTCGTAGCCGAACACGCCGAACAGGCCGGCGGCCATAGGCGGCAGGTCGTCCGGCAGGTCGCAGCGGGACGACGCCATGAGCTGGCGCAGCGAGGCCAGGGGATCGTCGCCGTCGGCCGCGAAGCGGCCGGCAGCGATAGCCGACCCGCGCGCCACCTCGGGCCTGCGGTCCCGGCAGCGCCAGACGACGTCGGGGTCGCGCGTGATGATGGAATAGCGGCCGTTGACCGCCCCGCCCTCGACCGATTCCAGCAGGAAGGCGTGGGGCCGGCCCCAGCCGACCTTGAGGAAGGCCGAGACCGGGGGTCTCCAGGTCGTCCACCAGCCGGCGGACGACGACCTGGGGCCGGCGGCGGCCGACCCTGCTGGAAGGCGGAGAAGGCGGCTTCGTCCGCCGCCGTCATTGCGCCGGAGC
>NZ_JBNFOJ010000566.1:0-650 GCF_057364705.1 Brevundimonas sp. CURTG3B2_SDJG | reverse complement strand
TGACGCTCGCCCAACGCCTGAAATCCTCCGCCGGCCGCCGCGGCCGCGGCGAGCGAGACGGCGGGGGCCCGGTCCAATGTGCTGGACGCGGTGACCCTGGCCTCCATCGCCGGATTGAAGGCCCGTGACCCCGGTTTCGACCCGCTGCGCTTCCTGGAAGGCGCGCGTCAGGCGCACGAGACGATCGTGCGCGCCTATGCGGCCGGCGACCGGGAGACGCTGAAGCCGCTGCTGACCCCCGCGGTGATGAGCTCGTTCGAGGCCGGCATCGCCGCGCGCGAGGCTCGGGGCGAGACCGAGACGGCCGAGTTCGTCCACCCGCCCGGGGCCGACCTGGAGCTGGCCACCGCCAGGAGAACCGGGCGGTGACGCGGGTCCGTTTCCTGGCCGAGCTGCGCAACCGGGTGAAGCCCGCCAGCGAAGAGGCCGAGGAGCAGGTCGAGGAGCGCCGGGTCGCCGAGGTCTGGACCTTCGAGCGGACCCTGGGCGCCAGCGATCCCAACTGGGTCCTGGCCCGCACCGAGCCCGCCACGGCGTGACGTCAGGCATGGCCGCCGCCCCCCGCGTCCGCTCCGCGGTCCGGTTCGCGGCCGTTTCCGCGATCCTGAGCCTGATGGCCGCCTGCGCCACCGCCCCAGTCCCAGGACCGA
>NZ_JBNFOJ010000565.1:0-654 GCF_057364705.1 Brevundimonas sp. CURTG3B2_SDJG | reverse complement strand
CCGCGCGCCATCCGCGCCACCGCGCCCAGGCGGACGTCTCGGCGAACGGCTCGGCCACGGCGGACCGCAACGGCGCCGCCGCCTCGGCCGGCGTCAACGCGGGAGCCAGCGCCGGCCGCGACGACTGACAAGGGCGAAGCCCTGAACGGCGAAGGGCCCGATCGCGGGATCGGGCCCTTCGTTTCGTCCGTCTGGCCGCCTAGTCGACGACCGTGATCTGGGGCTGGATCAGCCGCCGGCTCTGAGCGGCTCCGCCCGGGCGGACGACGCGCCGTCGCGCTCCAGGCCTGGCCGGGCTCCATCCAGCCGCGGACGCCGTAGCCGCTGTCCTCCAGGACGTAGGGACCCGGTCCATAGCCGTATCCGTATCCGTAACCGGGATAACCGTTCTCGACCTTGCTGAAGCTGAGGTCCAGCCGCCCGGTCTCGCCCAGCGGCATGGAGACCGCGGCGCCGTAGTGGCGGTAACCGCCGGTGCCGATCCCGGCCGTGAATTCGCCGTGCATCTTGCGGTCGTCGTCCGGCTCCGGCCCGCCGTCCGGCATAGGGCGTGTTGGCGGGATCGCGAGCCTCCGAGCCACCGCTCGATCTGCTGATCGGTGGTCAGGCCGTGCGCGGCGGCGGCCTGCTGGGCCGCGCCCTCCGCCGTCGGGC
>NZ_JBNFOJ010000564.1:0-664 GCF_057364705.1 Brevundimonas sp. CURTG3B2_SDJG | reverse complement strand
AGGGGCCGCGCTGTCGGGGGTCCAGTCGAAGGCCCCCGCCCGCCGCGGCCGTTGACCCGCGCGTCGGTCAGCTTGCGCGCGGTTCCGGCGGCGACGTCCACGACCCACAGCTCCAGTCCCGCCGGGGCGTCCATCAGCAGCGCCACCGACTTGCCGTCCGGCGACCACGACGGCGACATGAAGCGGGCGCCGGCCGGCAGCTGCACGGTCCGCGGCGCCCCGCCCTCCACCGGCTGGAAGCTGAGGCCCGTCAGCCAGGAAACACGGCTGTTGGCCGGTCCGTTGTTCCTCGGATTGATGCGATAGCCGGCCAGGCGCAGCATCGGCTCGGCCAGTTCGGCGATCGGCGGCAGATTGGCCCGATCGTACAGAGCCAGCGTGGTCCGGTCCGGCGACAGGCTTGAGCTGGGGGTGGGCTTGGTGTCCAGGATCTCGGCGATCGGCGACGGCGGCTGCTGATAGGCCAGCGGTTCCTGGGCCAGCGCGGCCCGCGAGGACGGCCAGAAGCACGAAGGCGGGCATGGCCCGGCCAAGCAGACGACGACGCATGATGATCTTCCCTGACACGCCCGCCAGCCCGACGGGCGGCGCACGCTAGAAGCGCGCGCGCGTCCGGTCAAGGTTCGCCAGGCTGGTCGATCCGCGGCCGGACGCCGGCGTCTGG
>NZ_JBNFOJ010000563.1:0-676 GCF_057364705.1 Brevundimonas sp. CURTG3B2_SDJG | reverse complement strand
GGCGCTGAGCAGGCGCACCGCGCGAATCCGTTCGCGCGTCTGGTCGGCCTCGCCGGCGGCCGGGGTGCGGCCCGAGGCCTGGGCGTTCTGGATCGCGGTCAAGGACCAGTAAAGCGCGGCGTCGTACAGCGCCCGACCCTCGCGGCTCTCGCCGCCTTCCAGTTCGGACGCCGCCTGGGCGAGCCCGGCGCACCGCACAACGCCGTCGTAGTCGAGCGGCGCCGGGGCGGCGCTCTGGACGCCGCTCAGGGTCAGCGAGGCCAGGACGGCCACTGCAACATGGAAACCTCCGCGGCACGCCCCGGCCGCCTTGCGGGCGCAGAGAACCACGCGGGCGTCGCGGGGGGAAGAGTGACCGTCAACACACACGGTGATGTGTCTTCCGGCCCACGACGGGCGATATCTAGAAGAGGACCGGTTCCGGAGCGGGCGCGCGCCGGCCGGCCGTCGGGCGGCGGTCCAGGGCGGACCAGGCCTCGGCGAGGCGTTCGACCGCCAGGTCCAGCTCGGCGTCGGCAGGGTGAAGGGCAGGCGCAGGAAGCGGTCGAACGCGCCGCCTCCGACGCCGAATCGAGAGCCTGGAACGAGACGCAAACCCCGGCTCTCGGCCGCAGCCACCAGGGCGGCGCCGGTCGGCCGAGGCAGTTCGATCCAGTGCGACAGCCCCGCCCCGGCG
>NZ_JBNFOJ010000562.1:0-680 GCF_057364705.1 Brevundimonas sp. CURTG3B2_SDJG | reverse complement strand
CTAAGATGATTTGGGAAGCTGTGAGTGTGACCGTAGTTGCTGCGGTTGACGCGATGAAGTGGCTTCAAGGTGCTGCCAAGCTGCTGGCTGCTGAAGTGAAGGACAAGAAGACCGGGGAAATACTGAAGCCCTGCCTTCCGGTACACTGGGTCACGCCTGATGGGTTCCCGGTCTGGCAGGAATACCGCAAGAAGGACACCACACGTCTGAACCTCCTGTTCCTTGGGTCGTTCAACCTACAACCGACAGTCAACAAAAGGGTCGAAGAAAGAGCTGGATAAGCACAAGCAGGAGTCCGGTATCAGCCTAACTTGTACACTCACAGGATGGCAGTCACCTGAGGAAGACTGTAGTCCACACCCCACCGAAAGTATGGCGTGATGTCCTTCGCAGTGATTCACGACAGCTTTGGGACAATCCCGGCAGACGCTGAGTTCCTGTTCAAGGGAGTCCGTGAGACGATGGTTGATACCTACCGCGACAACGATGTTCTGCAAGACTTCTACGAGCAGTTCGAGGACCAGCTTCACGAGAGTCAACGCGACAAGTTGCCTGCGCTACCGAAGCGCGGTAAACTGAACATCGAAGACATTCTGTTATCTGACTTTGCATTCGCCTAAGGAGGCAACTACATGAAATTCGCACACAAGCAAAACTGGCGTTAAAGGCGGTACTCAAAA
>NZ_JBNFOJ010000561.1:0-681 GCF_057364705.1 Brevundimonas sp. CURTG3B2_SDJG | reverse complement strand
GCTGGCGATGCGCGGCCTGGGCCTGGGCTCTGGGCGTCCTGGCGTCGCGGGCCGGTTCGCCTTGGGCGTCCTGACCCTGCGGCGGTGGACGCGCGAGGCGCGCGCGGTGACGTCCGCCGCCTGGACAGCCCCGCTCGCGGCCTTCCCAAGCGCCAAGCGTCCCAGGCTGCTGGCGTCCTCGTCGATCGGTGCCCCGCTGAGCTGGGGCCTGCCGCCAGGCGTGGTCCTGCTGGATACGGCCTGTTTGGACCGACCCGAGACCGCTCGAGCCGTCATGGCGCACGAACTCGCCCACGTCCGTCGCCGCGACTGGCTGTTTCTCGGCCTGTCCCGGCTGGCCGTGGCCCTGTTCTGGTTCAACCCGCTCGTCTGGTGGCTGCATGCCGCCCTCGCGGCCCGGACGGAGGACGCGGCCGACGCCGCCGCCCTGGCCGAGGTCGACCCCCCGATCTACGCCCAAACCCTCGTCTCCCTCGCCGCCGGCTACGGCCATCCCGCCGCCGTCGGTCTCACCGGCCCCGCCCGCTCTCTCTCAAAAGGATCGCCCGCATCATGAATTCCGACCGCCCCGTTTCCTCCCGCCCGCTGCTGATGGCCGTCGCCGTCGGAGCCCTGGCGGTCGTCGCCACGCCGCTGGCGGCGATCGAACTGACGCCCCGGGCCCCGGCCGCCGTCCAGGCG
>NZ_JBNFOJ010000560.1:0-690 GCF_057364705.1 Brevundimonas sp. CURTG3B2_SDJG | reverse complement strand
CGTCGGCGTCGCCAGCTTCGGGCCGCTGGAGCTGGACGACCGGTCGCCGCGCTTCGGCCAGATCGTGACGACGACCAAGCCAAGGTTGGTCCGGGGCGGGGCTGACGGCGCTGGGCGAAGGGTTGGACGTCCCCCTGGCGATCGACACGGACGTCAACGGCGCCGCCCTGGCCGAGGGGCGCTGGGGCGCGGCCCGGGGCCTGCGCAGCTTCGCCTATGTGACGGTCGGCACCGGGATCGGCGTAGGATCGATCGTCGGCGAACGCGCGGTGCGCGGCCTGGGGCACTCCGAGGCCGGGCATCTGCGCGTCGGCCGTCTGGCCGGCGACGACTGGCCGGGGCACTGCTCCTACCATGGCGACTGCGTCGAAGGCCTGGCCTCCGGGCCGGCAATCCAGGCGCGGGCGGGGCGGCCGGGAAGCGAACTGTCGCCGGACGATCCCGTCTGGCCGATGGTGGTCGGCGCCCTGGGAGGCCTGCTGCACAATCTGGCGCTGACCACGGCGCCCGAGCGGGTCCTGATCGGCGGCGGGGTGGCGGACGGCCAGGCCTGGCTGTTTCCTCGCATCCGAAGGGCGCTGGTCGACAGCCTGGCCGGCTACGCCGTCGGAGACCGCATCGCCGCGACGTGGACGCCTTCGTGCAGCCGCCCGCCCTGGGTTTCGCGCGCCGGGGCCACTGGGCGCGATC
>NZ_JBNFOJ010000559.1:0-692 GCF_057364705.1 Brevundimonas sp. CURTG3B2_SDJG | reverse complement strand
CCCCTTGGCCGGCGGCGTGCCGGCGCTGACCGCCGCGGCCGAACGGGGCGACGCGGAAGCTCAACTGGCGATGTCGATCCGTGACCTTCTACGGCCTTCACGGCCGGCGGGGCGGATCCGCTCGCGGGGGTCGACTGGCGCTCGCGCGCCCTGTCGAACCGCCGCACCCTTCCGATCACCCAGTACATCCCCGCCATCAACGGTCAGCCCTCCCGGGTCAACGTCATCCAGGCTCAGATCGCCGTTCTGGCGTCGGGCCGGATCGAGGCGATCGACCGGTGCCTCGCCGCGCTCTCAGGCGCCGAAGGGACGATGGACGCCTGCGGCGAAACCCCGGAAAGCCGCTCGGCCCGTCGCGACGCCTGGACCGAGGCTCGGCGCTAGCCCGGCGTCGGCCGGCAAAGAGAGCACGGTCCGCCAAACCAGGGCCGCGTTGGACAGGCAGATCAGGCTCAGCAAAGCATGCGGGCAGGCCTGAAGACGGGCCGCAGCAAGCGCCCCAATGGAGGCCGTCATGACCTTTCCTCGCCGCGATCTGCTGACCGGAGGCTTGCTCGGCGTCGCCGCCCCGGGGCTCGAGAAGCTCGCAGCGGGGAAGCGGTCAGCGAGGCGCGGGCGAGACCGTCGGCCGGTCGAGGCCGATGCGCCTCCAGGCCGAGGCCACGCCCCTCGGTGGTGGCCACCCGCGCCCA
>NZ_JBNFOJ010000558.1:0-704 GCF_057364705.1 Brevundimonas sp. CURTG3B2_SDJG | reverse complement strand
TCTTCTATGGCTGCTGCCGAGGACGAGAACAGACTGGGGCGATGATATTTATACTCTGATTTGTGACCACGCCAAGGCTCGTCGTATCCTTGAGAACACCATCGCTGAAAAATCGTTAAGAAGCGCAAGGCGTGGAAAAGACGCTAAGATTGTGATGTGCTTTACTGACGATAATAACTGGCGTAAGGACGTTCTTCCTACCTATAAGGCCAACCGTAAGGGTTCTCGCAAGCCTGTAGGATACAAGAAGTTCGTAGCTGAAGTGATGGCTGACCCACGGTTCAACAGCTTCCTGAAGCCAACGCTTGAGGGCGATGACTGTATGGGGCATCATTGGTACACGACCTCAGATTGTGGGCTGCGACCATGCGGTGCTGGTGTCCTGCGATA
Source organism: Brevundimonas sp. CURTG3B2_SDJG (assembly GCF_057364705.1). NCBI lineage: Bacteria > Pseudomonadati > Pseudomonadota > Alphaproteobacteria > Caulobacterales > Caulobacteraceae > Brevundimonas > Brevundimonas sp. CURTG3B2_SDJG. The sequence continues at coordinate 314 of NZ_JBNFOJ010000558.1, read as the reverse complement.
AGGACTTCAAGACTATCCCGAACTGTGAATTCTTCTGGTTAACCACTGGTGAAATCCTGAGTAACACGACTGCTGAGGCAGACTACTGGCACATGGAGCAAAACCATCAAGGGTGACACTACAGATGGCTACGGTGGCATTCCGGGGATGGGTGAGGATACCACTCGTTCGTTCCTTGACGAGCCATACTACTTCGTTCAGGAGAGCCGTGAGCTTAAGACTGGTAAGAACAAAGGACAGATTAAGACTGAGTGGAAGAAGTACCCTAAGCGTGACGACATGACGCTGTGGGGATTGCATGGTGACTCTGGCTG
>NZ_JBNFOJ010000557.1:0-711 GCF_057364705.1 Brevundimonas sp. CURTG3B2_SDJG | reverse complement strand
GGCGGGTTCGGGGCGGCCGCGCGGTCCAGCCCGGCGTCGCGCTTTCAGCCGCTCGGCCACCGGGCGCGCTGATCCGCAGATAGCCGGCCATCGACATGTGGATGCCGTCGTTGGCCCGCATCAGCACGCGCCGGCCGGCCGCGTTGGGCAGATAGGCCTCATATTCGCCCTCGGCGTTCGAGGTCAGGGCCGCGGTCTCGACATAGGGCACGCCCAGCGCCCGCATCCGCTCGCCCACCACGGCGTTGATCAGCGCCATCCGGGCGTCGAAGCCGTCCCGCTTCATCTTTGGCAGGCCGACCCAGTAGACCGCCACGTCGCGCTCGCGCAGCAGGGCGACTAGGTCGTCCACCCGTTTCGCATACGCGGCCTTCCAGCCGTCGGTGCCGAAGGCGTGCACCTGGCCGTCCAACTCGATCCCCTGGGCGTCGTTGGTGCCGAACAGCACCACGGCGACGTCGACCGGCCGTTCGTCCAGCTGCCGGGCCGTCTTGGCCTGGATGTCGACGTAGTCGTAGCGGCTCAGGCCCGTGGAGACCTGCGAGAACTTGCTGACCGTCACGTCCGGCTGGTCCTGCAGGTCGCGATACAGGCCCGCGTAGGGGCCGTCGGCCATCGAATCCCCGAACACCCCGATCCGCAGCGGTCCTTGGGCCAGCCGCGCCGCCAGGCGGGGTCAGCGGCCGGCCGGGCCGCAGGCGTCGGCGTCGG
>NZ_JBNFOJ010000556.1:0-713 GCF_057364705.1 Brevundimonas sp. CURTG3B2_SDJG | reverse complement strand
TGCGACGCCGGCGGCCCCGGTGCCCGCGCCGGCGAACGTCCTCACCGCCCAGGGCTTCGGACCGCTTCGGGTCGGCATGACCCGGGCCGAGATCGAGGCGGCGCTGGGCGCCGATTCGAATCCTCAGGCGGTCGGCGGGCCCGATCCGGAAGCCTGCGACATGTTCCATCCCGCCCGGGCGCCCGAGGGCCTGATGGTCATGCTCGAAAGCGGTCGGCTGACCAGCATCTGGCTGCAACGAAGCGCGACGGTGAAGACCGATCGCGGCTTCGGCGTCGGTGATCAGGCTTCGGCGGTGAAGGCGGCCTACGGCGCGGCGGCGGAAGCCATGCCGCACAAGTATGAGGACGCGCCGGCCGAATATGTGACGGCGTGGGCCACGACGGATCGCGGCGGGCCGTCGGCGCGCGGTGTAAAGTATGAGATCGGTCGGGACGGCCGCGTCCAGGCGATCGCCGGCGGCGGAGCGTCGATCCAGTACGTCGAGGGCTGCGCCTAGACGATTCCTGACGATCGGCCGGCGAGGGATGACCTGCGGCCCGGCTCGTGGCTTGATCGGGGTCCGTTCAAAAGGGCTCGTTCATGAACATCGGATTCGTCCTCGCCTCGCTGGTCGCGCTCGCCGCCTGCAGCGAACCTGCTCCCGCGGCCTCTTCGACGTCCGGCCGGCCCCCGTCTCGGGCGGCGAGGCGTCCTGCCGCCCCAGTGCCCGT
>NZ_JBNFOJ010000555.1:0-714 GCF_057364705.1 Brevundimonas sp. CURTG3B2_SDJG | reverse complement strand
CGGCCCTGCCGCCCGGCTCGCGCGCGCCTTGAGCTGGGCGAGTTCCCGCTGCTGGCCGCGGCCCTGGCCCGCATGGTGCTGCGCGAACTGATGAGCCCGCGGCGCCTGCGTCCCAACGATGCGTCCGGCGAGATCGACATCCTGCGCACCCTGGCCACGACGCTGACCGCCACCGCCGGGCGCCTGCTGACGCTGGAGGAAGTCCAGTCCGCCTTCAACGAGCGCTCCAAGGCCCTGGTCACCGCCGACTTCGTGGCCGCCTACGTCAAGCCGTGCGGCACCGTCCTGTGCGAGGCCGAGGCCCTCACCCGGCTGTGCGAGAACGTCACCGGCGTCGCCAACAAGCGCTCGGCCGCCCGCTGGCTTTCGGCCTGCGTCGGGTCCCTGCGGTTCGAGACCGAGATGCGGTCGCCGAACGGCCAGCAGACGGCGGCGCAGAAGCTGGGCGTGCTGGCCGGCCTGCAGCGCGCCATCCGCGCCTGCGGACTGACCGAGCGCGACGAGGCCGAGATCGCCGCCGCCATCGGGACGGTCGGCGGCGCGGTCGAAGGCGAGGCCAAGATCGTGACCATGCTGGCCCGCTCGCCCGCCCCGGCGCCGCAGAAGCTGTCGGTCCTGTTGCGGCTGGCCGCGGGCGAGACCGCCCCGCTCGGACCGGCCGCCGACCGGGCCAAGGCCGAGGCGGTCAAGCTGTTCCGCGCGCCCGACGCTCGC
>NZ_JBNFOJ010000554.1:0-716 GCF_057364705.1 Brevundimonas sp. CURTG3B2_SDJG | reverse complement strand
GCCGCCGCGTGCGCTGGACCGATGGCTGAGCGCGTCCTGGTCACCGGAGCGCGCGCAGCGGCCGCGCTGGATCTCGCCCGCAGCCTGCGCGCGGCCGGGTTCGAGCCTCATCTGGCCGACAGCAGCCCGGCCCGGCTGGCGCGCTGGTCGAACACCGCCGGGCCCGTGCACCGCTACGCCTCGCCGGTCCGCCGCCCCGCCGCCTTCGCCGAGGACGTCCGCCGCCTGATCGACCGCTTGGCCCCGGTGCGGATCATCCCCGCCTGCGAGGAGGTCTTCCATCTGTCGGCCCTGGCGGAGACCAGGAGGTTCGCCGACCGCCTGTTCGCGCCCGATCCCGATGTCCTCACCAGCCTGCACGCCAAGGATCGCTTCGCCGGCCTGTGCCGGTCGCTGTCGCTTCCAGTCCCCGAGACGCGCGCCGTCGCCGATCCCGAGGCGCTGGAGGCCGCGGTTCAAGACCTGGACGACGTCGTCCTGAAGCCCGTCTGGTCGCGCTTCGGAGCCCGCACCCTGGTCGCGCCGACGGCCGAACAGCGGGCATCGGTCCGCCCCTCCGTCGATGACCCTTGGGTGGTTCAGCGCCGCATCGTGGGCGAGGACGTCAGCTTCTACGCCGTCTGCGAGGCCGGACGCGTCACGGCCTTCGCGCCTACGGCTCGGGCTGGCGCGCGGCGGGGCGGAGCGGCCCCTGGCCTTCCCGGCCGCTGGAGCCG
>NZ_JBNFOJ010000553.1:0-718 GCF_057364705.1 Brevundimonas sp. CURTG3B2_SDJG | reverse complement strand
CGTATTTCTCGGCGTCGACAGGGCGTCGGCGTGCGCCGGCGGCAGGCGGGCGGCGGCGATCGCCCCGGAGCGGCGATAGTGGGCCTCGGCCTCCTCGGCGCGGTCCAGGCGATCCAGCACCCAGGCGTAGCCGTCTAGGGCGTCCAGCAGGTCCGGGCTGTCCTCCCCGACCCCCGCCTGAAACACCCCCAGCCCCAGCCGGAACGGCTCCTCGGCCTCGTCCCAGCGGCCCTGGTCGGCCAGGGCGTAGCCCAGGTTGGCCCGGGCGACGCCGGTGAACGGATGGTCCGGGCCGACGACCTCTATCGCCAGTTCCAGCGCCCGGCGGAACGGCGCCTCGGCCCGCTTCCCCTGCCCCGTCACGTGCAGGAACCAGCCGTAGTTGGTCAGGCATTGCGCCAGCAGCACCGGATCGCCCGCCCGCTCGGCGATGGCCGCCGCGCGCGCATAGAGGGGCTCGGCCTGATCCGCCCGGCCCGAGCGCCGCAGCGAGGCGGCCAGGTTCGACAGGACGATGGCCACGTGGAAGTCGTCGGAGCCGTACAGCACCTCGTACATCCCCAGCACCTGCCGATAGTGCGGGTCGGCCTCGGCGTGGCGCCCCTGCGCGGTCAGGGTGTTGGCCAGCAGGTTGAGGCTGTCGGCCGTCTTTTCGTGCACCGGCCGAACACCGCCCGCCGCGGCCAGGCTGTCGCGCGCCGCGACCTCGGCCTCCGCG
>NZ_JBNFOJ010000552.1:0-722 GCF_057364705.1 Brevundimonas sp. CURTG3B2_SDJG | reverse complement strand
TAGAGGGACACCCGGTAGAGCCGTAGCGAGAAGGCGCGAGTGGCACGGGCAGCCAAGCCGCCTCGGCCGGCGCCGCGCAGGCCTCGGCGCCAGGCGCGCAGGCCGGGGAGGCGCTTAAGCAGGCGCGCGGCCTTGTAGCTGGATAGGCCGCGACGACCTCGGGATGCCGCGCGGCCATGCGGGCGAAGTTCGGGGCGGACTGCTCGTATTTGCGCGCCAGGGCGTCGACCGTGTCCAGGCCCATGTGGGTGGCCGGGTTGTCCAGGTGCAGGACCTCGAACCGGCGCGAGACTCGCATCGCCCATTCGACGTCCTCCCAGCCCCAGCCCGAGAACCCGGCATCGAAGGCCTCGGCCTCGAAGACGTCGCGGCGGACCAGGAGGTTGGACGTGTAAACGTACTTCTCGGGCTGCCGGGCCCGCTCGGCGGCGGGCAGGCATTCGGACTTGGCCGCCATGGCCCGGTGGACCTGGAACCGGGCGTCCGTCGGCGCCTGAAGCAGCGAGAAGCCGCCGAAGGCGACGGCCGGGTCGCCGCGGGTCGCCAGATCGGCCCAGGTCTTCAGGAAGCGGTCGTGGTCGGGCCGCATGTCGCTGTCCAGGAACAGCAGGAAGCGGCCTCGCGCGGCGGTGGACAGGCGGTTTCGGCCCTGGGCGCGGCCTTCGTTGGCGGGCAGGGTGATCAGCCGGACGGCAGGGCCATCCCCGGCCGCGCGGGCCGTC
>NZ_JBNFOJ010000551.1:0-739 GCF_057364705.1 Brevundimonas sp. CURTG3B2_SDJG | reverse complement strand
CCGCCGGCGTCGACTCCCGCCCAGGCTGCGGTCGACGCGGCGGCGATCGTCCTGACGCCGGTCCAGGCTCCCGCGACGGACGAGGCGGCGGCACCCGCGTTGCTCGACATCGAGCGGCCCCACTTCATGCCCAACCCGGCCGAGTTCGCCGCCCCCCTGCTGCTGCTGTGGGCGTTCGGAGTCCTGACCTACGCCGGCGTCCTGATCGCGGGCCAGCGCCGCTTCGTGCGCGCCATGGGCCCCCTGCGCGCCGAACAGCGCGCCGATGGCCCGGTCTATCACGCCGCGCGCCCGACATCGGGCCGCCCTGGTCGGCGCCTTCGCCCCCCGCCTGGTGCTGCCCGGGGATTTCGCGCAGCGGTTCAGCCCCGAGGAGCAGGCCGTGGTCGTCGCCCATGAGCGCGTCCACCTGGCGGCCGGCGACGCCCAGATCAACTTGGCGGTCGCGGCCGCGCGCGCCCTGATGTGGTTCCACCCTCTGGTCCATCTGGCGGCCCGCCAGATTCGGGCCGATCAGGAATTGGCCTGCGACGAGACCGTGGTCGCGCGCCTGCCCGGTCTTCGCCGCCTCTACGCCGAGGCGATGCTGAAGACCCAGTTCGCCGCCGCCCCGGCGCCGCTCGGCTGCCATTGGCTGGCCGGAAACAAGCGGGAGCTGCGCCGGCGGATCGCTCGCCTGAAGCGGACGCCCAACCGCGCCCGCCGGCTGGGCGGGGCCGCGCTGGCGCTGACGCTGACG
>NZ_JBNFOJ010000550.1:0-747 GCF_057364705.1 Brevundimonas sp. CURTG3B2_SDJG | reverse complement strand
GACAACACCGAGCTGAGCGTCTGGGCGGGCGGTCTGGCTGTCGCGGGGCGCCAGCGCTCGACGATCTGGACGCGGCCAGGAGGTGGCCGCGAAGGTCAGGGCGTGCCAGCGCCTGCAGCGGCCACAGCAGCCAGAGCGGCGGCGCCAGGGCCATCGCGCTCCAACGGACGACGGCGGTCGCCGAGCCCGCGACCAGCAGGCTCCAGGGGCCCAGGCCGATCCGCCGCCGCCAGGGCTCGAAGATCCACATCAGGGCGATCTCGACCACCACGCCGAAGGCCCAGAGCTGGCCGGTCACGGCCTCGCTGATCCCCTGCGCCTTCCACAGGATGGCCGAAAAGCCGTACTGGAAGGCGTGGGCCGCCTGAACCGCGCCGACGGCGAAGATGGCGGTCATGAAGACCGGATCGGCCAGCAGCCGGCCCAGGCCGCGGAACCGGTCCCGCCCCCTGAGCGGCGCCCCCTCTCCCACCGGCTCGTCCGGCAGGATGAAGGCCCCCGCCAGGCCGATGGCGAGGCCCAGGACGGTGACCCAGACGACCACGACATCGACCGGCGCGCGGAGCAGCAAGGCGCCCATGGCGACGTTGGCGGCGACGAAGGCCGCCGAGCCGAATCCCCTCGGCAGGGCGAAGGTGAAGCCGTCGCGGGCCGCCAGCCGCAGGGTCAGCACGTCGCTGAGCGGGATCAGCGCCGCCGCCGCAGTCGCGCCCAGGAACCAGCATGCGCGCGCGCCGGGAAGGCCTC
>NZ_JBNFOJ010000549.1:0-748 GCF_057364705.1 Brevundimonas sp. CURTG3B2_SDJG | reverse complement strand
CTGCCCGCGGTGTGTTCGAGCGGGCTGGCCAAGGCCGCGGCGGAGCGGGCCCTGACCGTCGGCGGCGAACGGCTGACGGCGGCCCTGGGCCCGCTGGACCTGCTGAGGCTGGAGCCGGGAGACGTGGTGTCGGTGGACGGGCGCGCGGGCGATTGGCGGATCGTGCGGCTGGAACGGGACGAGACGCCTTCGGCGATGCTGGAACCCGTTCCGGCCGCGAACCCGATCGATCCACGGGAGAATCCACGGGCGCCGGAGCCTTCATTGCGCACGGGCGCGCCGTTCCTTCGCCTGCTCGCCCTGCCGCCGCTGGTCGGGTTCGAGAGCGACGACCGGCCGCTGGCGGTGGTTGCGGCGGATCCATGGCGGCCGATGCGGGTGTCGGCGGGGGCGTCGCTGGAGGCGTTTGACGCGCGGGGGGACGCAGCCGAACCGGCGACGGTGGGGACCCTGGTCGCGCGTTGGAGCCGGGCCCGCGCCACCGGCTGGATCGAAGGAACGCGATCGTCGTCCGCGTCGAGGGCCGGCGCCCGAGAGTCGGAGCCGAACGGCCGTCCTGGCCGGGAGCGAACGCCGTGGCGGTGGAGACCGCGGCCGGCTGGGAGATCGTGCAGTTCCACGAGGCCCTGTTGATCGAAGGCGACGTCTGGCGTCTGTCGGGCCTTTTGCGCGCCCAGCAGGGGGACCGAGGGGGAAAATGGCCGCGGGCGCGCGGGCCGGGCGCGCTGGCCGTGCTGCTGGACGCGGC
>NZ_JBNFOJ010000548.1:0-753 GCF_057364705.1 Brevundimonas sp. CURTG3B2_SDJG | reverse complement strand
TTGGGCGTCGTCGGCCATTTCGGCGGGCGCCCACCTGGCCATGATGATCCGCCCTGGATCGGCGCTACCTGGCCGCCGTCGAGGCGCCCGGCCTGATCAAGGCCGCCGTCGGCCTGGCCGGCCCCTACGAGTTCCTGCCGCTGGACGTCCCCGCCTCGATCAACGCCTTCGGCCGCGTCCCCGATCCGACGCTGACCCAGCCGGTCGCCTTCGTGCGGCCCGACGCGCCGCCGCTTTGGCTGGGCCATGGAACCGAGGACACGGTGGTCCATGCCGAGGACACGACCATCCTGTGCGAGCGCATGCGGGCGGCGGGCGGCCGGTGCGAGGCCAGGCTGTACCCCGGCCTGAACCACGCGGACCTGATCGCGACCTTCTCGCCCCTGTTCCGGAAGAAGGCGCCGGTGCTAGCCGACGCGACCGCCTTCCTGCATCGCGAGCTGGGCTGACGTCAGGCGGCGTCAGTGGACATCCCGCCGAAACCGGCGCCTGATGCCGGGGATGGGGAGATGACGATGCGCATCGCGATCGCGGCGGTTCTCGGTTCGATGGTCATGGCGCCGGGGCCAGCCAGCCTGGCCCAGGACGGCGTCGACGCCGCCTACCGGGCGGCCCTGGCCGCTTCGCCCACCCCCCGCACGCTTCAGGACCAGCAGGCGCTGTGGGCGACCGACCGCGCGCGGCGGACGCGTCCGAGCGCGCGGCCTTCGACGAGACGGACCGGGATCGTGCGGGCCGCCTCGGTCCCGTCCG
>NZ_JBNFOJ010000547.1:0-774 GCF_057364705.1 Brevundimonas sp. CURTG3B2_SDJG | reverse complement strand
AGGCCGATCCCGGCCCCGACGGCCCGCCCCAGCAGCAGGCGGCGGTTGATGGGCATGGCATGGGTCATCGGCGTTGGAACTCCGGCGACATGAGCAAGAGGGTGAGCGCCTCGGCGCGGCTTTCGGCGCGGGCGACGGCGAGCCGGGTGCGTTCCCCCAGCCTGGGACCCAGCGCCCCGGCCGCGATCGCGCTGGGATCCGGAACCTGGGCGGCGTCGCCCACGGTCTTGGCCCAGTTCAGCCGTCTCAGCCAGGCATCCGGGCCGGCCCAGTCGGCGGCGGTGTCGGGCCAGCCTTCGGGCGAGGGGGCGCTGAAGGCCGGCTGACCCATCTGGATCAGCGCCTGCTGCAGCGGTTGCGGCCGCTGCGGGCGCGTGCCCAGCGCCCGGTGGCTGGAGACGATGAACTCGTAGGGGGTCTTGATCTTGGCCGCCGCCGGGGTCCACGCCTCCGGCGCCTCGACCAGCGTCCTCGCCACGACCGCCAGATCGCCCCCCGAACCGGTCCACGCCGCGTCCAGGCGGTCGACCAGGGCCTGGGGCGGGTCGTCCGCCACGAAATGCCGGGCGATGTTGCGGGCCAGACGCCGGGCGGTCTCGGGCCGGTTGGCGAGATCGCGCAGGATAGCCTCGCCCTGTCCGGCGCCGTCCTCGGCGTAGGTCCTGCCCATCACCGTCCGCGCGCCCGGTTCGTGGACGTTCGGCCGGAACAGGAAGCCGTTGTCGCCCCGGTTCGCCCGTCGTGGCGTCCGGGGGCGGCCCGCGCGGCCTGCCG
>NZ_JBNFOJ010000546.1:0-794 GCF_057364705.1 Brevundimonas sp. CURTG3B2_SDJG | reverse complement strand
CTCGTCACCGGCGCCACCGGCGGCATCGGCGGGCGATCGCCGCGCCGTGCGCTGGGTCCAGGGGCGCCGCACCCTCGCGCACCGGCAGGTCCAGCCGCAGCGTCAGCTCGTCCGGCACGCACATCTCGTCGCTGCACACCAGGAACAGCGCCTTGACCGTCAGGGGCAGGGGCGCGCCCGGCCGCGCGCTCGCCGGAACCTCGATCGGGACCGGCAGGTAGACGGCGTCCTGGTAGCCGTAGTTGACCAGGCCCTGCAGCCGCTGCCGCTCGGGCAGGGGCCAGACGATGTCGCCGGCCCGGACGCCGTCCGGCAGGCTCCAGGTCAGGGTGGTCGGGCCGCCCGAGTCGCCCGGATTGCGCCAGTAGGTGTGCCAGCCCGGCTGGATTTTCTGGCGGATGGCGACCACGGCGGTCGATCCCGGCGCGGCCCATCGCGACATCGCGACCAGTTCGGCCTCGATCCGCTCGGTGCGCTGCGGCCCGGCCGTTTCCTGGGCTTTCGGCTGGGACGGGGCCTGCGCCGTCGCGATCCCGGGCGCGAACGCCAGGGCCAGGACCATCAGGATTCGGGACAGCAGGCGCAAGCGGGGGCCTCGTGCGGGACGACGCCCGACCTTAGCCGGTCCAGGGTCGCCCCGTCACCGCCCGCGGGCAGCGGCGCGTCGCCTCAGCCCGGATCTAGGAGCGCGGCGAGGCTTCGACCACGACCTCGGTGCGCCGGCGCATCGGCTCGTTGGCGCCCTGCGCCGTCCACCGCGCCCTCGTCGCCGACCGCCAGGACCTCGAAGGCCG
>NZ_JBNFOJ010000545.1:0-803 GCF_057364705.1 Brevundimonas sp. CURTG3B2_SDJG | reverse complement strand
GCCCAGGCCGGCGAGGGCCGTGCCGACGAAGGCCTCGCGGCCGGCGCCCATGCCGACCGCGCCGACGGCGGTGACGATCGTGCCGACGGTCATCACCAAGCTGAACAGGCCGGGCAGCATCAGGCACAGCCAGATCGCGCCCCGCCCGCTGTCGTGCAGCCGGCGCACCAGCACCGCATAGTTGGGCGTCACCAGGGCGGCGAGGCTGAGCAGGATCAGGCCGAACGCGATCAGCACGCCGGGTGTCGCCTGGGCGGGCTCGCCGGAGCCCATGGCCCCGAAGCACAGGCCGACCAGCAGGCCGTACCAGAGCCCCTGGAGTATGGCGAACAGCCAATATTCGCTCCGGCTGGCGCGGCCGCGGAAGTCGGCGTAGCGGAGCAGCGGGCGGAACATCAGCATGGGCGGCCCCCTCCGAGCGAAACGGACGACGCCAGATTGTGCGGAAGAGCGTAAAGGCCTCGCCAAGCTTGTTGGTTAAGCGGTCGGCGTCGCCGGGCCCTCGCCGCGTTCGGGCTCCGTTAACCGCTTCGGCCACACTGTGGCCGCAGCAAGTTTCGGGCCAGACGCTCGACAGGGGCTGAGAGGCGAAACCGGGTGCTGGGACAAAGGCTGGAGATCAGGCAGGGCCAGGGGCTGGTCATCACGCCGCAGCTGCAGCAGGCGATCAAGCTGCTGCAGCTGTCCAACCTGGAGCTGGAAGCCTTCGTCGAGGCCGAGCTGGAGCGCAATCCGCTGCTGCAGCGCGAGGACGCCGAGCCGGGCGGCGCGGAGACCGCGGACGGCGAGGCGCAGGCCGCCGC
>NZ_JBNFOJ010000544.1:0-815 GCF_057364705.1 Brevundimonas sp. CURTG3B2_SDJG | reverse complement strand
TGCGGCGGGGTCTGCGGAGCGGTGCTGGGCGAAGGCCGGAGCGGCCAGCAGCGCGGTCGTGGCGGCGGCGGTCAGGAGTCTCGAGCGAAGCATGACTGTATCCCTTGTGTGGTCGACGCCGCGAAGGGGAGTTCAGAACGCGGCTTTCGGTACGCGGAACTGCAACGTTCAAGGCGCAACGCCGTCTCCGGGTTCCAACACAATAAAAGAATCGCCATTCATTCAGCGAAACTGCCAAGGTTCTCTAAAAATCGCTATGAAGCAGGCTTAACAATACAGACCGACCCATGCCGGTAACCTCAAGCTTGGCGCATCTTCACCGCAGGACCGTCGCCTGCACCCACCACCGCGGGCGAGCGGCGGCCAGAGCGCGCGCGGCCGGTCCGCGGCCGCACGGGGTGGAGAAGAGGGCGAAGACCGTCGCCCCCGAGCCAGACATGCGGGCCAAGCCGGCCCCGGGGAGCGCCGCGACGGCCTGCAGCGCCTCGCCTATGAGGGGCTGCAGGGTGACGGCGGGCGACTGAAGATCGTTCCGTTGCTCCGCCAGCCAGGATTCCACCGCCGGGACCGTCCAGGCCGGGGGCGCCGCGGGGCGGTGGGCGGCGAAGACAGGCCCGCGGTCATAGGCGCGATAGACGGCGCCGGTCGGCGACGGGATCCCGGGGTTGACCAGAAGGGCCGGCAGAGGCGGCAGGGCGGGCTCGAAGGTCAGGCGGTCTCCCCTGCCCTCGGCCCAGGCGGCGCGGGCGTGCAGGCACATGGGACCATCCGCGCCGACCTCGGCGGCGATGTCGGCCAGGGCGGCGTCGTCCAGC
>NZ_JBNFOJ010000543.1:0-820 GCF_057364705.1 Brevundimonas sp. CURTG3B2_SDJG | reverse complement strand
TGCGCTGGTGGGACGACGGCGGGCGCGAGGCCGGGTTCGAGCTCGGCCAGGTCGGTCGGGGGCTGCTGAGCCCGGGCCGGTACGGCCAGGAGCGGTTGGTGGTCGAGACGGCGGACCTCGCGGACCTGTCGGCGCACCAGAAGCTGACCCAGGCCATGGCCGCCTTCGGTCCCCGCACGGGCGGCGGCGCCGCGGTCTGGAAGCGCTCCGGCGAGGACGACTCCGCCCAGCTCATGGCCGCTGACGCGGCCGCTTCACGCTGGCGTTTCGGTACGTCGGGCCGTATCCCTGCATGACCGCCCAGTGACGGAAGAGTTTCGCATGACCGACGCCGCCAGCGGCCAGACCGCTCCGCAGCCCAAGACGGTGGCCCAGATGCTGGGCGAGATCGTCTGGCTGATGTCGCAGTCGCCGCTCCACAAGCAGCTGTTCATCGGCGACCTGGAATGGTTCGCCATGCCGGCCATCCTGGTGGAGCAGTTCCGCATCTTCTACGGCCCCAACGCGCCGGCGGCCGTCGCCCTCTGGGCGATGGTCTCGGAAGAGACGGAACGGCGCCTCGAGCAGGGGGCCAACAAGCTGCGGCCGGACGAATGGGCGGGGGGCGACCGTCCCTGGCTGATCGAGCTGGTCGCGCCCTTTGGCGGCGCCGACGAAATCCTGGCCGACCTGTCGGTCAACGTATTCGGCGGCCGGCCGTTCAAGTTCCACACCGCCGACGCCCAGGGCGTGCGCGTGGTGAAGACCTATGAAGCGCCCGAGCCGGCCCTCAACTAGGCCGGCCGGGCGAGGCGCGGCCCTCGCCGCGGGGCTGGGCGGC
>NZ_JBNFOJ010000542.1:0-825 GCF_057364705.1 Brevundimonas sp. CURTG3B2_SDJG | reverse complement strand
CGGAGCGGAGCCAGGACGGCCTGCAGGTCGAGCGGGCGGGCGCGGGTTGGCGCGTCGGCTGGTCGGGCCGGCGGGCGCCCGGCAATGGACCTGGATGCCCGACGCGACGGCGTGAAGATTTACGGACGGTTAACCAATTCACCGCAACGGAGGATCGTCTTCCTGTTATTCGAGGACACCCACCATCACCGAACTTCCAAGCCCGGCGTCCGCGTCGGGCTTTTTTCTTGGGCCTCGGGGCCGTCGCCCAGGATCAGGTCCAGCAGGCGCGCCCGGATCTCGACCGGAGAGGCGGCGAGATCGACGGTGGCGAACCGGATGCGGCGCCCCTGGATGACCGCGGCCTCGTCCACCCGGGTCTCGATCGCGGGATGCAGCAGCAGGCCTTCGGCGCGATCGGCCAGGGCGCTGCGCCCGGCCTGCGACTGCACATAGGCGTAGATCTGATACAGGTGGCCCGAACGGAGCGTCCGTTCGCGGCGCCAGCCGGCGGTCAGGACGCCGGTGAATTTGGTGTCGACGATCACGCGCCGGCCCAGCCGGGCGTTCTCCAGGATGACGTCGGTCCGCATGCCGGGAAGAATCTCCCGCATGCCCGGCGAGGCGGCCTCGATATTCCAGTCCAGCGGCGCGCCTCGCATCACGCGCCAGCCCTCGCGGCCCGGAAGCTCGATCTCGTAGAACCCCGCCACGGCCCGTTCGAACAGTTTGCGCGCCGCCGTCGCGTCCCGGTCGGGCGCGGCCAGCGAGACAGGCCCCAGGTCCTCGGTCGGCAGGGCGAGGTCCAGCGCCAGCCGCGCGGCGGCGACCATGAGGCGGTCCTGG
>NZ_JBNFOJ010000541.1:0-854 GCF_057364705.1 Brevundimonas sp. CURTG3B2_SDJG | reverse complement strand
CACACGGCGACCGCGCCGCCGAGCAGGCCCAGGCCGAACGCGCGTCTGTCCATGGTGTCGCTCCGCTTCCGCCGGCGATCCTACGCCCGAACGCCGATCCGCGAAGAGGCCATCTCGCCGCATCAGGTCCGCGCGGCTTGGCCCGGCTGGTGGCCTCGGCGGAGGCCGGATCGTCGGGCCAGGGGTGCTTGGGATAGCGGCCGCGCATCTCGGCGCGGACCTCCTTCCACGAGCCGGCCCAGAAGCCCGGCAGGTCCTTGGTCATCTGCACCGGCCGGCGCGCCGGGGACAGCAGGGCCAGGGTCAGGGGCGTACGGCCGCCGCCCACGGTCGGGTGGCGGGTCACCCCGAACAGCTCCTGGACGCGGATGTCGACGCGGGGCCCCCTTCGGCCGCATAGTCGATGGCGGCGGAACCCAGCGGGGTCTCCAGGCGCGGCGGGGCCAGCTCGTCCAGCGCGCGCTGGCGGTCCCAAGGGATCAGCGCCCTCAGGCCGGCCTCCAGGGCCGCGTCCGCCACGGCCGCCAACGATTGGACGCCGTCCAGCAACGGCCATAGCCAGATTTCGCGCGCGTCCTGAAGCCCGGCGTCCGAAACGTCCGGCCAGCCCGCCTCCAGGCCGCGCAGGAAGGCCAGCCGGGCCCGGAGCGCCGAGGACCGCTCGCCCCAGCGCAGGGCGTCGAATCCGTCGCGCTCGACCTCGCTCCGCAGGGCGGCGGCGACGGCGGCGCGGTCCGGCGCCCCCATGTCCTTCTCGCCGACGACGATCGACCCGAGCCGGCGAACGCGGACCAAGCGTCATCCGACCGGACGGCTGCGCGCCAGGCGATCCTCGATCTCGATGTCGGCCTCCG
>NZ_JBNFOJ010000540.1:0-860 GCF_057364705.1 Brevundimonas sp. CURTG3B2_SDJG | reverse complement strand
CAATCATTGTCGGGTTAAGGGCTTGCTTCAGATACTCTCGGTCACGTCCATCCTGCATAGCGTAAGCCTTGATGTGAGCCTGAGCCATGTAGTACATTCCAGCCAGACCATAGACATAACCGTTGACAGCGCAGCGTCCATCGCTCGGTTGTTCTTGGTGGCATTGTAGAAGGTACGCATGGTTCGGCCGTTGATGGACTTGATAACGAAAGTTTCTTAAAACTGCAAAGACAGTCTTCGCCAGCGGTCCATACGCCTTTGGCATCATGTTGCTAAGCTTGTGCGGGACGGAGCAGGGGTCTCGTCAGCGATGGTATCACCCATACGCCAGAGTCCATAGCCTTGGTCCTGACTGAACGCCTTCTTATCCTTGATGGTGTACTTCCCGTCTGGACACGAGTCACTGACTCACGGATGAGGGACTTAATTCCTTTCCACTGATCGTCTGAGATACCAGCGGTCTTCAGCCAGCGGTCATCGAACCTACGCTTACTGCCAGTCAGACTATGCTCCACGATGTCAGACAGGAAGCCCTGACGTCCAGCATCTAACAGGTAGTTTGTCGTACCGTTGAGGACTTTAGTGAACGGAGATCGTGCTGCAAGTTCACCAGTGTAATACTTGGCAGTCCCTAGAGCTGTAGCTGTTCCACGCCCTAGGTCACTGTAAGACCGCAGACGGTCAATGACATCCTGTTTAGACGGACGGATTGAGTCATCCAGTTCCTTACCCGAAGATAACATTGTGCAGATCCTTAATCTCTGAGGCCCCAACCTTCTTGTTACGGAAGGCTAGGTCACGGAACATCGGGGACTCCGTGTAGCAATGCACGAACGTTTACCACGAGCTAGCATACCACC
>NZ_JBNFOJ010000539.1:0-861 GCF_057364705.1 Brevundimonas sp. CURTG3B2_SDJG | reverse complement strand
CCGGGCCAGGGCCAGGCGCGCCGGCTCCGCGCCCAGGGGCACGCCGTTCCAGCACCTCGGTGGCGCCGCGCGCGCGAAGTCCATTGTCCTTGTGGGCGCAGACGTAGAACCGGATGTCGCCGCCGTCCTCCCAGGCGTCGCCCAGGTGGAAGAAGCCGAAGGCCGGCAGCTCATGGAGACGGCGCGCGCTCAGGTCGGCCTTGTCCACGACCAGCACCTGGGTCCCCTCATCCCCCTTCCAGGCGAAGCCGGCCGAGAACGGCATGACCATCCGCTCGCGCACCCAGGGCTGCAGCACGATGACCAGGTGGCGCTCGGTGGCGGTGAAGTCGTGAATGTAGCTGGCGCGCGGCAGGGGGATGACGGTCGCCGCCTCCAGCGTCCCGTCCGCGGCCAGCCGCCAGACCATGGCCTGGTCGCCGCCGATCCCCAGGTTCCAGATCCGGCCGTCGGGCTCGATCCTGGGGTGGGCCAGGAACGGCATGCCCTTCAGGTCGGACCTCAGGGTGACGAAGCCCTGGGTCTCCAGCGAGCCGGGATCCATGGCCATCGGCGAGCCGCCCTCCCACAGCGCCCACAGCCGGTCGCCGGCCATCAGCACCGAGGTGTTGGCCGCGCTGGCGTCGTCGGGCGAGCCGATCTGGGCGCGCGGGTCCGGCAGGGTGCCGAAGCCGGGCATCAGCATGGCGTCGGCGCGCGTCTCCTGGCGCCGCTTGGGCGTATCGACGAACGGGCCGCATCTCGACCCGGCCGTCCTCGATGCGAAACGCGCACCAGGCCGTCGCCGTCGAACCAGTGGGCGGCGCTGCGCCGGGGCGGCGGAACTTGGCCGGGCCGTTGCGGTACAGGTACGCCCGAGAG
>NZ_JBNFOJ010000538.1:0-867 GCF_057364705.1 Brevundimonas sp. CURTG3B2_SDJG | reverse complement strand
CGCCTCCACCGTCTTCACCTGCCTCATCGTCGCGCGCCGCCTCGGCCCAGTCCGGCCGGCCGGCCAGCCGGTAGCCGGGCGTTTCGGACCCCCGCGTCAGGCTCCACGGATCGGTGGGCGCCTGGCCGTCCATCGCATTGCCTTCGAACCAGGCGCGGGCCGCGGGTTGGAGTCCTCGAACATCCAGCGGCCCTCGGAGTCCGGCCCGGGGATGTAGGCGTTGCCGATGAAGGCGTAGGCCGCCAGGCTTTCGGTGTCGGCGTTATAGCCGGCCCGCGAACCGCCCCAGCCGTAGAAGACGTTGGAGCGGAACTCGAACCACGGGCCCACGGGGTCGACCGCCGGCGGATTGTAGTTCCCGGGCCGAGGCATCCGGGCCCGGTGGGCCGCCCACAGATTGTGGTGGAAGGTCATCCGCGCCCCATGCCCGCCCCGGACCAGCGAGCCGTAGCCGTGCTCGCCCTTGGCGTGGCCCGAGGCGTTCAGCGATTCCGCGATCACCGACCACTGCACGGTGACGTCGTAGATTCCCCGTTCGGGCGGATCGTATCGGCTGCCGACCGACAGGGTCTCGTCCACCGACCACGAGGCCGAGACATGGTCCAGGATGATCCGGCGGCCTCGCTCGATCGAGATCGCGTCCGCCTCGACCCCGCTCTCGTCCCCCAGGCGCGAGCGGAGGTGGCGGATCACCACGTCGTCCGCCGCCACGATCAGCGGCTGGTCGCGCAGGGTCACGCCTCCGCCCGGCGCGGTCTGGCCCGCGACGTGATGCGACCGCGCCGGATGCGGAGAGGGGAGGTCAGGCGGATCGTGCCGCCGACATCGAACACGACGGTGCGCGGCCCCTCGGCCTCGATCGCCGGC
>NZ_JBNFOJ010000537.1:0-884 GCF_057364705.1 Brevundimonas sp. CURTG3B2_SDJG | reverse complement strand
CGCCAGCGCCGCCGCGAGGGCCACGGCCGAAAAGAAGCCCCCGCCTCACTGGCCGGGCGGCCCAGACGAAGCCGACTCGTCGGCGCGGCGGAACCGGCCCAGACCCGGGAACGGGAAGTGGACGCCATAGACCAGCAGATCCTGGGTTTCGCCGCGCTCGAGCAGCGCTTGCCGCGTGGCGATCCCGGCGGCCGGATCGCTGTCCCAGCCGTTGACCCATTCGGGGCGCTGAACCGATATGACCGAGCTGTGCAGCGCGTCGCCCAGGTACAGCAGCCGCGCCTCGCCCGAGACGATCTCGTAGCCCGAATGCCCGGGCGTGTGGCCGTTCAGCGAGACCGCCGTGATCCCCGGCGCCACCGTCGAGCCCGGCGCGAAGGCCCGTACCTTGGGCGTGATCGCCCGCACCAGGTCCGCCATCTCGGCCTGGTCCTGCAGGTCGGCCCATTCCGGCGCGCTCAATCGGATCGTGGCGTTGGGAAAGGCCAGGGCGCCGTTCGAGACCAGGCCGCCGACATGATCGCCGTGGGCGTGCGAGATCAGGATGTCCGTCACCTGGGCCGGGTCGACGCCCGCGGCCCGCAGCGAGGCCTGCAGCTTGCCCTCGGTCCCCATCTGGCCGCCCGCTCCAGTGTCGATCAGCACGATCCGCTCGCCGTCGCGCAGCAGCAGGGGCTGGACCGGCAGATGCACCTTCCCGTCCGCCTGGCCAGCGGCCGTCAGCAGGGCGGAGACCTCGGCCGGATTCTTCCAGGGGCTCATGGCGTCGCCCGGCGCGAAGACGATCTCTCCGTCCCTCAACGCGACGGCCTGGATCTGGCCGATCCGGAAGGCGTGGATGTCGGGCGCCGCGGCGGCCGGGGCGGCGGGACCGGCCGGCGCCG
>NZ_JBNFOJ010000536.1:0-888 GCF_057364705.1 Brevundimonas sp. CURTG3B2_SDJG | reverse complement strand
AGTCGGCGCCGGTCAGCCCAGGCGGGGCCGACAGATCGCGCGACGCGGCGAGTGCGCAGCCGACCGCGAGACGCGGTCGCCTGCGATATGTGGGAGACATGGTGCATTTCCAGATTGCTGATCACGAAGAGGCGCGCGGTGGGCGCAGATCTTCGGTCAGGCTCTGGGCGGTCGCTTCAGGCCGTCGGGCGTCACGGACGCCCGGAAGTCATCCTGCCTGCCGACGTGCGGCGACGGTTCGCCGAAGGCCGGCGCAAGGGCGTCCGCACTCCCGGCGCGAGCCGTGGAGGAGTGGTGGCAATGCCCGTGCGAGCAGATGCCGTGGCCGCCCTTTTCGCTGTGATCGCCATCGCCCTGATCGTGATCGACCATGGCGTGAGCCGCGGGCGGCTCGGGCGTGCAGATCGCGGCGTCGACGGC
This sequence comes from Brevundimonas sp. CURTG3B2_SDJG, assembly GCF_057364705.1. Lineage (NCBI taxonomy): Bacteria > Pseudomonadati > Pseudomonadota > Alphaproteobacteria > Caulobacterales > Caulobacteraceae > Brevundimonas > Brevundimonas sp. CURTG3B2_SDJG. The sequence continues at coordinate 468 of NZ_JBNFOJ010000536.1, read as the reverse complement.
GGGCGCGAAGAAGAAGACGGCGAAGACGAGGGTCGCCGCCACGATCAACTTCGCCCATGTCGACATCGACCAGGTCATCGCGCGGTCGTTACGTCCGTTTCCGCAGGGAGGCAATGCGTTACAAAGTCCACGCGGTCGGGGCCCGTCGCCCTGACGGGACGGGAAACCTGGCGGAGACGGAGGGATTCGAACCCTCGGTACCGGTTACCCGGTACGACGATTTAGCAAACCGTTGCCTTCAGCCACTCGGCCACGTCTCCGGCAGGCGGCGTGCTTAGCGGAGCCTGCGAGGACGCGCAACGGGGTCCGAGCACATGCGCCCCCGTTAACGCGACAGTGAGGCGCGACGTGCATGTTGGCGGCGAACTATCGTCCCGGGGCCGGATGACCGACGCCGCCAGCCGCCTTTCGTACGACCACGCACCGCCGGCGGCCGACGCCGCCGGTCTGCGCGCCTGGGCCGCCTCG
>NZ_JBNFOJ010000535.1:0-890 GCF_057364705.1 Brevundimonas sp. CURTG3B2_SDJG | reverse complement strand
CGGCCCGGCTGCGGCCCAGGCGCTCGCGAGGGTCGCTCCCAGGGCGGCGACGGCGGCGGCGCGCGAGAGAACCCTCCTTGAAATCCGGCTCGAACCCGGGGGCGGCAGGGCCTCCGGCGCGGCCTCGTGCACCTGGCCGATGAACTGGTACCCGACACGCGCATGGGTCTCGATCAGAGCGCCCGCGTCATCGCCCAGCGCCTTGCGCAATCGCCCGACGCAGGTGTTCAGGTTCTGGTCCGCGCCCAGATGGTCCGCCGACCAGAAGCGTTCGATCAGCTCCTGACGCGTGGCGACCCGATCCCGGCGGGCGATCAGATAGTCCAGCAGCTCCAGCGACTGCCGCGGAGCCTCCACCGCCTCGCCATTCCTGGACAGGCTGAAGGGGCGCGTGCGCAGCGTATAGTCGCCGAAGCGCGTCGTGCGGTCCGAGAACCGGGCGGAATCGCCGTCGTGCTGGTCTGCGGTCATGCCCGCCGCCTCCCTCCGACATCGGATGTCAGCAAAAGTACCGGGATGTCATTTGCCTGCATCGGGCGAGGACGCCAAGCTTTCGCTCGATCGACCCCCCGTTCGCCCGCCCCGGCCCGTTCCGCCCGGTCATCCCGAAGGAAGCCCGCATGCGCCGTCTCCGCCTCCTCCTGTTGAGCGTTTCCGCCCTGGTGGCCTCTACGGCCCCCGCCTACGCCGAGCCGACCCAGGTCGACGTCCGCGTGCTGGCGCGCGGGGCCAAATTCCTGCCCGGCCATCAGACCGTGGCGGTGACGCTGCGCGACGCCGACACCGGCGAGGTCCTCGCTCGCGGATGGACCCGGGGCGGCACGGGCGGACACCGCCCGCATCCTCGGCGCCGCCCGCGGCGCGGCGCGGACCCAGCCGGGCGCGGCGCC
>NZ_JBNFOJ010000534.1:0-901 GCF_057364705.1 Brevundimonas sp. CURTG3B2_SDJG | reverse complement strand
CCCCCGGCCGCCGACGCCGCTGCCCCCGGCTGCCGCTCCGGCCGCTCCGGCTGCTGAAGAGAAGGCCGCTCACTAAGAGCGACTTCACGACAAGCCTTCGGGCTCGTTGAAGAGAAGGGTCGCCCTCGCGGGCGGCCCTTTTTCTTTGCCCGTCCTTCCTTTGCCGCCCGCCGCCTGGCGTGTAGGTGCGGGGCGATGACCGACGACCGCTCGCCCCGGCTGCTGTGGACCGACGACGGAGCCCCCCGTTCGGGCCGCTTCGGCGACGTCTACTTCTCGCGCGAGGACGGCCTGGCCGAGACCCGGGCCGTCTTCCTGGCCGGATGCGGCCTGCCGGACGCCTGGGCGGGCCGCGCGCGCTTCACGGTGGCCGAGCTGGGTTTCGGCACGGGCCTCAACATCGCCGCCCTGCTGGACCTGTGGCGGCGAAACCGGCCCGAGGGCGGCCGCCTGCATGTCTTCTCCGTCGAAGGCTTCCCGCTGACCCGGGACGAGGCCGCCCGAGCGCTGTCCGCCTGGCCGGAACTGGCCGAGCCCGCCGGAATGCTGTTGGCCGCCTGGCCCGCCCCCGTTCCCGGCTTCCACCGACTGGATTTGCCTGCCCTCGGCGCGACCCTGGACCTCGCCATCGGCCAGGCGGAGGATGTCCTTTCGCAGTGGTCGGGCACGGCCGACGCCTGGTTCCTGGACGGCTTCGCACCCTCCGCCAACCCCGGGATGTGGTCCGATCGGGTGATGGACCTGATCGCCGCCCGGTCCGCGCCGGGCGCGCGCATCGCCACCTTCACGGTCGCCGGCCAAGTGCGCCGCGGCCTGACCGAGCGGGGGTTCGTCGTCGAGAAGCGGCCCGGCCACGGTCGCAAGCGCGAGCGGCTGGAGGCCAGGCTTCGGGTGAGGTCCG
>NZ_JBNFOJ010000533.1:0-901 GCF_057364705.1 Brevundimonas sp. CURTG3B2_SDJG | reverse complement strand
TTGTATTCGGGACGACATCTTGACCCCCAGAACCTGTCTGATCGTCGATGACAGCCGGATCATCCGGAAGGTCGCCCAACGCCCCCTCGGCCCGCCTGGGCATGCGGGCCGCGGCGCCAGGGACGGCGGCTATCCCAAGCGCTCCGGCGGACCCAAGCCGCGCAACGGCGGCAAGCCCTCGGGCAGGCTTAAGGGCGTCAGGAAGGGCAAGCGGCGCTAGGCGCCGGCGAACAAGATCAGGTTCCCGGAGGGATCGGCCACGATGAAGGTCCGCGCGCCCCAGGGCTCGGTGCGCAGCGCCTGGTGGAAGGCCACGCCGGCGTCGGCGTACTCGGCGTACAGGCTCTCGACGCCGTCGGTCGTCACCGTGGCGGACAACAGCCCCGTCTCCGTCTGCCGGGCGGCCAGCGTGAACACCGGTTCGTCCACATGGCGCAGGTTCAGCTGTGCCCCGCCCCGCGCGACCTGGGCGTAGAAGGCCGGCTCGCCGTAGGTGAAGACGATGCGAAAGCCCAGCGCGCCCGCGTAATGGTCCAGCGCCGCCTGCATGTCGGTGACGAACAGTTGAGGTTCGGCCGTCAGGATCATGGCTCAAACTCCTAAGTGGCGTGTCCGCCGCGCCGCCATGCTATGCCCCGACCGTGAGAACGCCAGACCCCTTCGACGCCGCCCAGGACCTCGCGGACGCGCCCCGCATGGGCGGGCCCCGGCGTCCCGCACGACGCCGCCACCCTGATCCTGACCCGCTCCCGGCCGCGGCCCCGAGTCCTGATGGGCCGTCGCGCGCCCGGCCATGTCTTCATGGCCTCCAATGGGTCTTCCCCGGCGGCCGGGTCGAGCGCTCGGACGGCGGGGCCGGCCTCGCCTTCGGCACCTCCTCCTCGGACGACACCGCCCGGCT
>NZ_JBNFOJ010000532.1:0-903 GCF_057364705.1 Brevundimonas sp. CURTG3B2_SDJG | reverse complement strand
GCTTGGCCGACCGGGCGCGGGGGTTGGAGGCCAGTTCGGCCTCGCCCGCCTCGCGTGCGCCCTTGAACGACAGGGCGAAGCTGGGCTTGCGCGTCTCGGTCGCCGCCGGGCATGGCGCGAGCCGCCGGGCGCATTGCCGGTCCGCTCGGTCAGGAAAGGCCTTTCACGATCCGATCTTTCCAGCGAGTGGAAGGTGACCACCGCCAGACGCCCGCCCGGCGCCAGCGTCGCCTCGGCGGCCTCCAGCCCGGCGCGCAGCTCGCCCAGCTCGTCGTTGACCGCGATGCGCAGCGCCTGGAACACCCGGGTCGCCGGATGGGATGGCCGCGCCGCGACGCCGCCCAGGGCCTTCTCGACCACCTCGGCCAGGTCCAGGGTGCGCGCGAAAGGCCTCTCGACCCGGCGGCGCAGGATGGCGGTGGCCACCCGGCCCGACTGGCGCTCGTCGCCGTACAGCTTGAAGATATGGGCCAGCGGCCCGTGGTCCCAGGTGTTGACGATATCCGCCGCCGTCGGCCCCTCGGCCGACATCCGCATGTCCAGCGGCCCGTCGCGCATGAACGAGAAGCCGCGCTCGGCCTGGTCCAGCTGCATGGAGGACACGCCGATGTCGAAGACCACGCCGTCCAGCCGGGCCTCGCCCGTTCCTGCGAAGGCCTCAGCCAGACCCGAGAAGGGGGTGCGGATCAGCCGGAATTTGCCGGGAAAGTCGTTGGCGACCGCGTCGGCGTGCGGCTGGACGGTCGGGTCGCGGTCCAGGGCGATCACGGCCGCCCCCGCCGCCAGGATGGCGCGGGTGTAGCCGCCCGCCCCGAAGGTGGCGTCGATGATCACGTCGCCGGCGCGCGGCGCCAGGACCTCGATCACCTCGTCCAGCAGGACCGGGGCGTGCGGGCTCATGCG
>NZ_JBNFOJ010000531.1:0-912 GCF_057364705.1 Brevundimonas sp. CURTG3B2_SDJG | reverse complement strand
GGGGCCAGCCCCGTCGTCGCCATGGACCTGAGCCAGGAAAGCTGGCCCTGGCCCGCTCGCTCGGCCCGGTCATGACCGTGGACGCCGCCGCCCCGGACGCGGTCGAGCAGATGCGGGCCCTGACCCGGGGCGGCGCGGACGTGGTGCTGGAGATGGCGGGTTCGGCCCGGGCGCTGGAGGCGGCATGGAGGATGACTCGCCGCGGGGGAACCACGGTCACCGCCGGTCTGCCCCCGCCCGACGCGGCCCTGCCGGTCAACATCGTCTCGCTGGTGGCCGAGGAGCGCACGCTGAAGGGCAGCTACATCGGCGCCTGCGTGCCCGCGCGCGACATCCCGCGGTATGTGGCGCTGTTCCAGGACGGCCGACTGCCGGTCGACCGCCTGCTGACCCGGACCATCGCGCTGGACGACGTCAACGCGGCGTTCGACGATCTCGCGGACGGCAGGGCGGTGCGAACGGTGGTGACCTTCTGAGCCCGCCGTGCGACACGGACGCCATGACCCATGCGCCCCTTCGCCGCCTGATCGACCTGCCGGGGATCGACGATCTTGAACTGAAGGCGCTGATGAAGCCCCGCTGGGCCGAGCCGGACGCGCGCGACGAATTCCCCGAGATCGACGCGACGGCGCGCGCCGCCTTCGGTCTGGGTCTGGATGAGGCGGAGGCTGTCGCCTTGCCCGCCGACTGGGACGGAATCCATCGCCTGTCTCCGGCGGAACAGGTCGAGGCCTTCGAGGCCGAGGGGTGGGATGCCGCCGACGCGCGCCGCAAGCCCCTGCGCATGCTGGGTCACTGGGCCCTGCCCCTGGCCCTGGCCATGCGCGGCATAGCCGGCGCCCTGCCGTTCCACGCCGAGCCGGACCACAAGCCGGACGGCTGGGGCTCCAGCCTGGCGGCGGAGGCGTCGCG
>NZ_JBNFOJ010000530.1:0-919 GCF_057364705.1 Brevundimonas sp. CURTG3B2_SDJG | reverse complement strand
CCGAGGCCCGCGCCCAGGTGGCCGCCTATCCCACCGTCGCCTTCCGGCGCGGCGAGGCGGTGGACGTCCGCCGCTCGTCCTGCGGCTTCGAGATCGACATGGCCGACGGGACCCGGGTCTCGGGCCGGCGGGTGATGCTGGCCCATGGCGTCCAGGACGTGCTGCCCGAGACGCCGGGCCTGAAGGAGCGCTGGGGCCGCACGGTCCTGCACTGCCCCTACTGCCACGGCTACGAGATCGGCGGCGGTCCGATCGGCGTTCTGGGGGCCGGGCCGATGTCGGTGCATCAGGCCGCCATGGTCGCCGACTGGGGCCAGGTGGTGCTGTTCCTGGAGCGCAAGGTCGAGATCGGCCTGGAGGAGGCCCGGATCCTGGACAATCGCGGCGTCACGGTCGAGGCGGTCCCGATCGCCGGCCTGGAAGGCCAAGGGTCCGGACTGGACGGCGCGCGGCTGGCCGATGGTCGCCTGGTCCCGCTGAAAGCCCTCTTCATCGGCCCGCGCATCCGCCTGAACGGCGGTCTGGCCGAACGTCTGGGCTGCGACACCGAGGACACGCCCATGGGCGCCATCATCCGCACCGACGGGATGAAGGCGACTTCCGTCCCCGGCGTCTTCGCCGCCGGCGACGCGGCCCGGGCGATGTCCAACATCACCCTCGCCGCCGCCGACGGCGTCATGGCCGGCGTGGCCCTACACCGATCCCTGATCGAGGAGGACGCCGCCCTGGCGACCTCGGCCTAGGTCTAATCGACATTCAGCCGATAGCCTTTCAGGGCCCCAAACCTCTTTTTCCCGTCATGGCCGGGCCTGTCCCGGCCATCCATGACCGCGAACGGCGCCCGGGCGACCTCAGCCTACGGTGTTCACGGAATTCCGGCACAAGGCCGGGAATGACGGGGTTTGAATGTCATTAGACC
>NZ_JBNFOJ010000529.1:0-920 GCF_057364705.1 Brevundimonas sp. CURTG3B2_SDJG | reverse complement strand
GGCGCCCCCTTCGCCGTCCGCCCAGTCCAGCCAGGCCTCGACCTGGGCGTCGGACCAGCCTTCCGGGGCCAGAACCTCGATCAACCCGCCCCGCCCCGGTCGATCTGACGCGCGCGCCGGGGTGCGGTCAGGGCGAGGCGGGCGAGGCTGGGGCGGGTGCGCATGCGGGGTCTCAACGCGGCTTTCGCCGATGCTAGCGGGCATTTTGGGCGGCTCGCAATAAATCTAGCGCTGGTGTTGCGGGTTACCCCCAAGATGTTGAGGTTCGACGGCCGCGCGTCGCGCTGGACGGACGGCGCTGCGGTTTCTATGATCGCGCCGCTGTCGCCGGACCTTCCGGCCGATGCAAGACGAGTGGAATTCCCGACGTGCTAGGCAAGATCTTCGGTTGGTGGGACGGCGCGACCATCGGCACCCTGTTCACGATCGCCAAACGGGGCGAGCAGGTCGGCTCTGACGAGTTCGGCAACCGCTACTACCAGTCGCGCGACACCGTCAGCTACGACGGCCGCCGCCGCCGCTGGGTGATCTACAACGGCTACGCCGACGCCTCGAAGGTGCCGCCGGACTGGCACGGCTGGCTGCACTACACCTATGACGAGGCGCCGTCCGAGCAGCCGCTGCCGCGCCGCTCGTGGGAGAACGATCATCTGCCGAACCTGACCGGCACGCCGATGGCGTGGCGTCCCCAAGGCTCGCTCGCCGCCGAGGGCCAGCGCCCGGCCGCGACGGGCGACTACGAAGCCTGGCGGCCTGAATGAAGCGCCGCGCCGTCACTCCTGGCCGGCGTCGCCGCCGCCGCGTCCTGACGGCGGCGGCGTGGTCGCCTCGGCGCTCAACGACCTGCCCCAGGACGCCCGCCCGATCCAGGACACCACCGCCGAGCTGAACCGCCAGGGCCGGCGCCCCAGCCGGCCACT
>NZ_JBNFOJ010000528.1:0-921 GCF_057364705.1 Brevundimonas sp. CURTG3B2_SDJG | reverse complement strand
TGATCCAGCTGGTCGGGCGCGATCCCGCCGCCATGGCCGAGGGCGCCCGCATGGCCGAGCGCGCCGGCGCGGACATCGTCGACCTGAATTTCGGCTGCCCGGCCAAAGAGGTCACGGGCGCGGCCTGCGGTTCGGCCCTGATGCGCACGCCCGAGCTGGCCTGTCGGCTGATCGAGGCGGCGGTGACGGCGACCTCCCGCCCCGTGACGGTCAAGATGCGTTTGGGCTGGGACGACGCCAGCCGCAACGCCCCCGACCTGGCCCGCCGCGCCGAGGCGATCGGGGTCAGGGCGGTGACGGTCCACGGCCGCACCCGGCAGCAATTCTACACCGGTCGGGCCGATTGGGCGGCGGTCGGCGAGGTCAAGGCGGCGGTCGGCGTGCCGGTGATCGTCAACGGCGACATCCTGACCGCTGAGGACGCGCGGGCGGCGCTGGCGCAGTCGGGGGCGGACGCCCTGATGCTGGGGCGCGGCGTCTATGGCCGGCCCTGGCTGGCCGCACATCTGGAGCGGGCCCTGGCTGACGGGACGGTGTTGGAAGAGCCGGATCGGGAGGCGCGGCTGGCCATCGTGGTCGAGCACCTGCGGGCCTCCGTCGCCTTCTACGGGATGCCGCTGGGACTGAAAATGTTCCGCAAACACCTGGGCTGGTACGTCGAGCAGGCGCCGTGGCCAGAGGATCCGGGCGAGCGGCGGGCCGCCAAGGGGCGGTTGTGCCGACTGGACGACCCGGCGGAGGTGGAGCGGGAACTGGCCGCGTTGTGGCGTTCGGTGACGCTTTCCAGCAACTCCCCTGTTGATATCGCGCCACAGTTCGCGGAAGCTGGCGCGGCATGACGGACACGCCGACCGCCGACGCCGACCCCGCTCCGGCCGCGCCCCGCGGCCTGGCGCGCTGGTTCGTCGGCTGGTCGGAGGA
>NZ_JBNFOJ010000527.1:0-925 GCF_057364705.1 Brevundimonas sp. CURTG3B2_SDJG | reverse complement strand
CGCGGCCGGGGCGCGAGTTCGGGCGGCGCTCGCGTCCTGCGGTCCGGCGCGGGCCATGGGTGGAGCAGATCTGCATCCGCGCCACGGCCCTGCAGGCGGCGGAGCAGACGCTGGGGCTTCGGCGACGCACCGGCAAGGTCTTGCTGAAACAGGGCCTGCAGGCGCTGGCCCGTCACTATCGGATCGTCTGACGGCGCGAACGCGCCGCGGCTCCCGCGATCGAGGCGTCTATTTCCGATCCGAAAGCGCCAGGTCGGCCGTCGCGGTCTCGCGGATGCGGCGACCATGGCGTTCAGGCCGTTGGCCCGCTGCCGGGTCAGGGCCGACGGCAGCCCCAACCGGTCCAGCGCGGCGCGCGCGTCGAAGGCCAGGATCTCGTCCGGCGTCCGGCCGGAATACAGTTTGAGCAGCAGGGCGATATTGCCCTTGGACAGGGCGCTGTCGCTGTCCGCGAGGAACCGCAGGCGGCCGTCGGCCGCCCGCCGCACCGTCAGCCACACCTGCGCGGCGCACCCCGGCACCTTGTTGACCTCGATCCGATCCTCTTCCGGAAGCGGCGCCAGCCCCTTGCCCAGGTCGATCACGTATTCGATGCGTCCCTCCCAGTCGCCCAGAAGGTCGAACTCCTCGACCAGCTCGGCCAGGACCGCGTCTATGGAAGGCGTCTCGCTCATGGGCGCCAGATAGGCCCCCGCGGCGTTAACGACAACCGCGTGATAAATCCCCGGAAATCGCCCTCGCAGCCGGACGCCGGCAGTCGCCTCAGACGGGTGCGGACTTTGGGCGACTCGGGCGCGCGGCTAGGCTGGAGCGACGTCACCTCCCTCCGCTTCATTCCTCCCGAACCGTTTGACCTCCGAACGCAGCCCAGAACAGACCGACAGGGCCGCCCGCGCGGGCGCCGGCGACTCGCCCCGCGCTGGCC
>NZ_JBNFOJ010000526.1:0-937 GCF_057364705.1 Brevundimonas sp. CURTG3B2_SDJG | reverse complement strand
TCACGCCCCCAGGCGGCCAGCTCGGGCGGCGGTGAACGGCCTGGGGCCACGCCCCCGCGCTTCGGGCGTGACCACTGGTTCGTGATCGTCCTTGGCCACGGCGGCCGCACCCAGGCCCGCCGCGAGGATCGCGGCCAGCCCGATGCTTCTGATCGCCTGCTTGCCCCTGGCCATGTCTGTGCTCACGCGCGGACGCCCCATCGTCATGGAGCCGATCATGCACTGTCTAGGCGCGCGGGAGAACAGGCATACTGACCGAAGCTGACGGGATCAGCGCGAGGCGTTTACGGCGCCGTTCAGGATGCGGCGGTCGTCGCGAGCCTGGATCAGGACCGCCACCGCCTGGCCGGGCCGGGCCTCGGGCAGGGCGTAGAGGACCGGACGGCCCGTCCAGTCGCCCAGCACCCGCACGGAACGCACCACGTTCATGTGCCGGACGGTCCGGCCGCGGTTGTCGCCGGCCGCGATCTCGACCATCTGCGGGCCGGGCGTGTAGACCACCGCCACCACCTCGGCGCCGCCCCGGGGGGCGCGTCCCGATCCGACCCCGACCCGGTCACCCGTCTCCCGGAACTCGATCTCGGGCGGGAAGACGCGGCGTCCGGCTTCCTGATCGATGGCGTCCTGAAGCGTCTCGCCGTTCGACAGCTGGCGGCGACCGTCGATCACAACCTGGGGCGTCGAGACGTCGCGCACCCGCAGCGGCCGGCGGTACGCGCGCTGACGCTGGGCGAACTCCGGCTTGGCGAAGGTGTCGGGCCAGCCCAGGTAGTCCCAGTAGTCCACCGCATAGGTGAGGGCGATGACGCCGGGCTCGTCGGCGATCGCCTCGACGCGCGCGTTGGCCTCGGGACAGCCGGCGCAGCCCTGGGCGGTGAACAGCTCCACCACCACCGGCTCGGGCGGCGCCTCCCGCCGCGCCACGCGCGACGAGGCC
>NZ_JBNFOJ010000525.1:0-947 GCF_057364705.1 Brevundimonas sp. CURTG3B2_SDJG | reverse complement strand
CTCCACCGCCCTTCGGCGGTCCCCCTCCCTGAAGGGAGAACTCAGGACCGTATTTGGAGCTGCCCCCCCTCCACCATGCTTCGCCTGCGGCTTCGCATGGTCCCCCCTCCCCCCTGCGGGGGAGGAATGGGTATGAGACGGCGGTGACCGACCTGCCCTCCCTGCGCGAAAACGCTCGACGCCCACGGGCTGTCGGCCAAGAAGAGCTTCGGCCAGCACTTCCTGCTGGACCTGAACGTGACGCGGAAGATCGTGCGGTTCGCCGGACCGTTCGAGGGCCGCGCCGTCATCGAGGTCGGTCCGGGCCCCGGCGGCCTGACACGGGCGCTGCTGGAGAGCGACGCCGGCCAGGTGGTGCTGGTCGAGAAGGATCCCCGCTTCGTCCCCCTGCTTTCGGAGCTGGACGACGGCTCCGGACGCCTGACCATCGTCGAGGCCGACGCCCTGAAGGTGAGCGAGGCGACCCTGGTCGAGGGCCCGGCCCACCTGGTCTCCAACCTGCCCTACAACGTCGGCACCGCCCTGCTGATCAAATGGCTGACCGGGCCGTGGACGCCCCACGCCCTGACCCTGATGTTCCAGAAGGAGGTGGCCGAGCGGATCACAGCCGCGCCCGGCGACGACGCCTACGGCCGTCTGGCGGTGATCAGCCAGGCGGTCTGCGAGGCCAAGCTGGTGATGCACCTGCCGGCCGCCGCCTTCACGCCGCCGCCGAAGGTCGCCTCAGCCGTCGTGCATCTTGTCCCGAAGGCCGACCGGCCCGGCCGGGACCTGCTGAAGGCGCTGGAGCGGGTGACCGCCGCGGCGTTCGGCCAGCGCCGCAAGATGCTGCGCTCCAGCCTGAAGCCGCTGGGCGGGGCCGCGCTGTGCGAAGCGGCGGGGATCAGTCCGGAAGACCGGGCGGAGGTGATCGACCTGGCGGGGTTCCTGCGCCTGGCGCGCGCGGC
>NZ_JBNFOJ010000524.1:0-950 GCF_057364705.1 Brevundimonas sp. CURTG3B2_SDJG | reverse complement strand
CGGGCCCGCGGTCGATCGTGATCCAGCGCACCGAGGGGGCGGACGTCACCATCCACCGGGGGTGGGCGAAGCGATGATCCTGGATTCCCCCGACCGCCAGTTCACCCTCCTGACGGAACGCCTGTCCTTCTCGCCCTTCGCCGCCTCCGTCCAGCGGCCCGACGGGTTGTGGGCCACCGTCGAGCCGCCGCGCGGCCTGCTGTCGCCCTGGCAGCGGCGGGTGTTGCTGGCCCTGGCCATCTCGATGCTTCTGCTGGCGCCCCTGGTGTGGTGGATGGCGCGCCGCCTGACCCGGCCCATCCGCGTGTTCGCCGACGCCGCCGAACGCCTGGGCGCCGACCCGGAGGCCGAGCCGCTGGCGCCGTCCGGCCCCAGCGAGGTCCGCACCGCCATCCATGCCTTCAACGACATGCAGGCGTCGCTGCGCAGCCACATGCGCCAACGGACCCAGACGATAGCGGCGATCGCCCACGACCTGCGTACGCCGCTGACCCGCCTGCGCTTCCGCGCCGAACAGGCGCCGGAGGGCGTGCGCGACCGCATGGCTTCCGACATCGAGGAGATGGACGCCCTGATCGCCCAGGCCATGGCCTTCGTGCGCGGCGAGACGACGCCCGAGCGTCGCGAACCGATGAACCTCGACGCCCTGGCCGCCGACATCGCCCACGGGTTCGCTGAGACAGGGGCCGAAGCGACCTTCGACGGCGGCGGGCCTTTGTGGATTCTCGGCGATCCCGCGGCGCTGCGCCGAGCGCTGGCCAATCTCATCGCCAACGCGCTGCAGTACGGCGGCGCGGCGCGCGTGAAGGCTTTCGCGTCCGACGGCGCGGCGGTGGTCCTGGTCGAGGATGACGGGCCCGGCTTGGCCGACGACGAGCTGGAGGCGGTGTTCGAGCCCTTCCTGCGCGGCGAGCGATCGCGCAACCGCGAACCGGCGGCGCGGGCCTAGG
>NZ_JBNFOJ010000523.1:0-959 GCF_057364705.1 Brevundimonas sp. CURTG3B2_SDJG | reverse complement strand
GGTCGCGCTGGTCGAGCGGGTGCTGGCGCGCGATCCCGGCCACCCCCACGGCGGCCCACCTCTACATCCATCTGCTCGAGGCCGGCGATCCCGCGCGCGCCGAGGCGGCGGCCGATCGGCTGGCGACGTTGCCGTCCAGCGCCGCTCACCTGGTCCACATGCCGTCCCACATCTACATGGTGCGCGGGCGCTACGCCGACTCGATCCGGGTCAACGTCGCCGCCGTCCGCGCCGACGAGGCCTGGATCCGCGCCTCGAACGACCGGGGCTTGGTGCGCTACGGCTACTATCCGCACAACGTCCATTTCATCGTCGCCTCGGCCCAGATGGCCGGCGACATGACCACGGCCATCGAAGAGGCCCGACGGCTCAGGACCCTGCTGGATCCAGAGACCTCGGCCCGGATCGGCTGGATCCAGGCCATCGACGCCGCCCCCTACCTGGCCATGGCCCAATTCGCCTCGCCCGACGCCATCCTGGCCATGCCCGAGCCCGATCCCCGCCTGCCCTATGCGGCGGCGATGCGGCTCTACGCCCGCGCGGTGGCGCACGCCCAAGTCGGCGATCGCGCGGCCTTCGACGCGACCCTGGACCGGCTCATCGACCTGCGCGCCTCCGGTGCCTTCGCCGAGATGATCGCCCAGGGCGTGCCGGCGCCCGATCTGCTGTCCCTGGCCGAGGCGCCGCCCGCGGCCGGCTGGCCTACCACGAGGGCCGCTTCGAGGACGCGGTCCGCCACTACCGCGAGGCCGCGGCCCTGGAAGCCCGGCTGCCCTATCAGGAGCCGCCCTACTGGTACTATCCGGTCAGCCAGTCGCTGGGCGCGGCCCTGCTCGGGCGGGCCGGCCCGGCCGAGGCCGTCCAGGCCTTCCGTCAGGCCCTGGTCCAGTCCCCGGATAACGGCTGGGCCCTCTACGGCCTGGCCGAGGCCCAGGCCGCCCAGGGGCAGGCTCTCGACG
>NZ_JBNFOJ010000522.1:0-971 GCF_057364705.1 Brevundimonas sp. CURTG3B2_SDJG | reverse complement strand
GCCCAGCAGGCCGCCTCCGCCCCGCCCGCCCCTCCGGCCGCGGACGCTTCCGCCGACGCCGAAGCCGCCTTCGAGGCCAAGGCCGAGGCGTTCGGAGAGCGCATCGAGGAGATGCGGCGCGAAATGCAGGCCGCCGTCGCCGCCGCCAGCGGCGATCAGGCGAAGGCCGACGCCGATCTCGACGCCATCGAAGCCAAGTATCAGCCGGAAGCCGACGCCTTCGCCGCCGAACTGATCGCCTTCATCGACAGCCAGCTCGAAGCCATGCCCGAGGAACAGCGGGCCCAGGCCGCCGCCATGGGCCCGATGATCGAGGCCCAGATCAAGGGCGCCACCGCGCAGGTCCGGGGCGAGGTGCTGCAGGCCGCCGCCGCTCCCCCGGCCCCGGCGCCGGCCCAGTAGAGAGGCGATGCGGTAAGGCGGTTTCGGGCCGCCTTACCGCGATTTCACTTGAGGACGGACGCCGTTCGGCGGATTTTCCTCGGGACCCTTCAAGGAGCCGTCCCATGCTCAAGGCCCTGTCCCTCGCCGCCGCCCTCGCCGTCCTGCCGCTCTCCAGCGCCGTCGCGGATCCGAAGACCCCTTCCGAAGCCGCGCTCGAGGACGCCGCCGCCAAGTTCGAGGCCCGCATGGAGGCGTTCGGCGAGCGCGCCGAGGCCATCGAGGACGACGACGGCCTGACCAAGGAACAGAAGTCCATGCGGATCGCCGCGCTCTGGACCGAGTACAGCCCGGACGTCCAGGCCTTCACCGCCCTGGTGACCGAACACGCCGGGGCGATCGCCGACGAGGCCCTGGCCCAGGTGGACGTGGACGCCATCGTCACCGAGGCCCTCGCCGGGGTCGAGGGCGCCCTGGCCTCGGCGCAGGGCGTCGCCGCGAACGGCGCCTGGGCCTCCAACGATCCGGAGCACATGGAGACCTACGGCCTGGTCGCCCCAGTACGCCGTGGGCGGAGGCGCTGGACGCCG
>NZ_JBNFOJ010000521.1:0-979 GCF_057364705.1 Brevundimonas sp. CURTG3B2_SDJG | reverse complement strand
GCCCGCGGGCAGGGTCACGGTCGCGGGGCCGAAGGCGACCATCGGCGGCCGGGCCATGACCAGGGTCTCCCCGGCCAGGCTCAGCCGGGCCAGATCGGCGTCCGCGGCGGCCTGGATCGCCCGCATCTGGGCGTCGCGGGACAGGCCCCCCGACCGCCGCTCCACCCCGGTGACGTCCACGTCCAGGCCGGACAGCGTCCAGGTCACATGCAGCGTCGGCGCCGACTTGGGATGCTCCAGGAAGGGTTCGGCCACCCGGGCCAGGGCCGGAAAGGCGGTCACCAGCCGGGGATCGGCGACCGGACAGGCCGACACCTCCACCAGCCGCCAGCTCTTGCGCGCCTTGAACCCCAGGATCGCCCGGCCGTCGGGCCCGCGACGGCGTGCAGGGCCAGGCGCCGCCGAGACCCCGCCGGCACCGCCACCGCCGGTTCGATCTCGGCCTCGATCCGCTCGCGCGCCAGGGCCAGGCGGACCTGTTCGGACTTCCAGTCCAGATAGGGCCGGTCCGCCCAGTGCTGGAGGGAGCAGCCTCCGCAGTCGCCATAGTGGGGCGACGCCGGCTGGACCCGCTCGGGGCTCGGCGTCAGGATCTCGAGGTCCTCCAGGCGCCCGTCGCGGACCTGGCCGCGCACGGTTTCGCCGGGCAGGGTGAGCGGCGCGAACACCGGCCCGGCCGGGGTCTCGGCCACCCCGTCGCCCTGCCCCGCCACGCGCCTGATCGTCAGCGTCTCTGTCATCGGCCGCTTCTAGCGATCCCGGCCGCCTGACGGAACCGGGCGAAACCTGAACGAAGATGAACGAAGCGCTCAAAGGCCGTTCAGCTTCGCGATCCTAGAACCCATGCAACAGACCCGCCGGCCAACCGTTCGGTCATCGGGTTTGAACGATCAACAGGACACCGACGATGTTCGCATCCCTTTCGAGCAAGGCCCTGGCCAGCAAGGCCGCCTGGGCGCCGCCGCCCTCGCGGCCGCCG
>NZ_JBNFOJ010000520.1:0-996 GCF_057364705.1 Brevundimonas sp. CURTG3B2_SDJG | reverse complement strand
GATCGGCGCGACCCGTGGATCGACATCGAGGTCATGAAGCTGGCGGTCGTGATCCCGCCCAGGGTCCGCGCCCCGCCGTCGGTTGGCAGCACGTGGCTGGGGCCGGCGGCGTAGTCGCCCAGCGTTTCGGCCGCGTGCGGGCCCACGAACACCGCACCGGCGGCGGTGATCCGCTCGACCAGGGCGTCGGCGTCCTCGGTCTGCAGCGCCAGGTGTTCGGGAGCGTACAGGTTCGCCACCTCGCACGCCTCGGCGATGTCACGCACCCGGATCGCCCGGCCCTCGGCCAGCGACGCCCGCGCGATGTCGGCCCGGGGCAGGGTCTCCAACTGGGCCTCGACCTCGGCCAGGACCGCGTCGATCAGCCCACGGCTGGGCGACACCAGCAGCACCTGGGCGTCGGCATCGTGTTCGGCCTGGCTCAGCAGATCGGCGGCGGCGATTTCGGGGTCCGCGTCGCGGTCGGCGATCACCAGCAACTCCGAAGGCCCCGCCGGCATGTCCGCAGCGGGACCGCCGGGCAGGGCGGCGGCCTGCTTCTTGGCCTCCGCCACCCAGGCGTTGCCGGGGCCGAACAGCTTGTCGACCGGCTCGATCTCGCCGTCGTCCAGTACGGCTCCGAACGTCAGGGCGGCGATCGCCTGGGCGCCGCCGACCAGCCACAGGGCGTCCAACCCGGCCTCGGCGGCCGCCACGACCATCGCCGGATGCGGCTCGCCTCCCTTGGACGGCGGGGTCACGGCCACGCGCCGCCCCACACCCGCCACCGCCGCCGGGATGGCCAGCATCAGCAGGGACGAAAACAGCGGCGCGGTCCCGCCCGGGACGTACAGCCCCGCGACCGGATCGGCCGCCAGGCCAGCCTGGACCGCACGCCTGGGATGGTCTCCACCCAGGGCGTGTCCTCGGGCCGGGTCGCCTCGTGGAAGATGCGCACGTTCTCGGCGGCGATCCGAAGGGCGCGGGTGGCGGACGGGGCAGGGGCGGCGCGGCGCG
>NZ_JBNFOJ010000519.1:0-1003 GCF_057364705.1 Brevundimonas sp. CURTG3B2_SDJG | reverse complement strand
AAGGCCGCAAAGCCGCGCCGCAAGGGCCGGGTCGCCTTTCGCCGCCGCGTCGATCCGCGCGCCCTCGGCGTCAGGCAGTTCGCCGTCGATCCGCCGCATCAGGATTTCGTCGTCCCAGGCGTCGTGGGTCATCCCGTCACTCCTTGCGCGGACAGGGTTCGAATCAAGGTCTGCCGGCCGCGCACCAGCCGGCTGGTCAGCGTTCCCGCCGGCACGCCCATGACCTGGGCGGCCTCGGCGTAGGACAGGCCCTCGACCAGCACCAGCGCCACCGCCAGCCGCTGATCGTCGGGCAGGGCGTGCAACGCGCCCTGGACGGCCATCGCGTCCAGGCGCAGGGCCTCGTCCGCCTGGCCGGGGTCGGCCACGCCGGCGGTCGCCTCGGTTTTCGGGGGTGACGACCCGGCCCCAGCGAAGGCGCGAGCGTCCCTCGTCGATCGCCAGCCGCCTCATGACGGTGAAGGCCCAGCTGTCGAGTCGGGTCCCGGGCCGGAATTTCGCTCTTTGCGCAAGCGCGCGCTCGACCGTCGCCTGGACCAGGTCCTGCGCGTCCGCATCGCGGGTTCGCAGAACCCGTGCAAGGCGGCGAAGGCGCGGCAGAAGCTCGACCAGCCCCGTCTGAAATTCGTCCAAGCGCGTTCCTCGTTCATATGGGATGAAACGATCCGGCCGGACGTTTCATCCAGGACCAGCGCGAGCTTTCGCGCTTTAGGCCAGACGCGGAGCGGAGAGAAGCGCCTTGTCGTTCAAACCCTGGATCGCTGCGGGACTGGCGGCCCTGGCTCTGGCCGCCTCCGGAGGGGCCGCCACGGCCCAGATCGCGTTGCCGCGCCTGCCCAGCGCGCCCCTGGGCCTCGCCACCGCCGCCCCGTGGACCAAGAGGGTCTGGAGCAGACCGCCCGCGGACTGGTCGACCGCGCGCTTCAGCGCCCGCGAGGGTTCAGAGCCTGGTCCGGGGCTCGCGCGGCGCCCTGGAGACCGACCCCCACGGCTGGCCGGCCGT
>NZ_JBNFOJ010000518.1:0-1009 GCF_057364705.1 Brevundimonas sp. CURTG3B2_SDJG | reverse complement strand
GGACGGTTCGAAGCCTTGGCCGCGGCCTTGGCCCAGCCATGCCGGCAGCCGGTCGCGTGAACCGCTGTTCTCGCGCCCCTGCTTCTCACGGCCCTCTTGCTGGCCGTCTGGGAGGCCGCGTGCCGGCTGCTTCACGTGCCCCCTACTTCCTGCCGCCGCCCAGCGCCGTCGCCGTGGCCCTGGCGGACCGGGTGCCCGTCCTGGCCGGCTCGGCCTGGCAGACCTTCCGCATGGCGGTTCTGGCGCTGGCGCTCGCGGCCCTGCTGGGCGGCGGACTGGCCCTGGCGGTCTCCCTGCACCGCGCCGCCGAACAGGCGGTCCGTCCGCTGGCCGTGGCGCTGCAGGTCACCCCGATCGTCGCCATCGCGCCCCTGGTCGTCATCTGGGCAGGGCTGGACCATCCGGACCGCGCGGTGATCGCGCTCGCCGCCGCCGTCAGCTTCTTCCCCCTGTTCTCGGGCGTCCTGACGGGCCTTAGGTCCGCCGATCCGGACCTGGAGCGGCTGTTCGATCTCTACGGCGCCTCGCCCCTGCAGCGCTTGTGGCGGCTCTGGATTCCGGCCGCCCTGCCCTTCGCCCTGGAGGGCCTGCGCGTCGCCTCGGGCCTGGCGGTCATCGGTGCGGTGGTCGCCGAATTCGTCTCGGGCTCAGGCGCATCCCAAGGCTTGGCGTGGCGTCTGCTGGAGGCCGGCAACCGCTTGCGCACAGCCGAGATGCTGGCCGCCCTGGTCTGGCTGATGGCCATGGGGCTCGCCCTGAACGCCCTCGTCGGCTGGGCCGAGCGGCGCGTCCGCGCCCGCCTGTCCTGAGCTGGGCGCGTTAGGCGCGGGTTAAGCCCGGGGCGGATACCGTGGCGCTCAGTCCAGCGTCCGGAGGCCGCATTGCGCCGCGCCCACAGCCTGCTCCTCGGCCTTGCGACCGCCGCCCCTCGCCGGCGGCGCGGCGCTCGACGCCCCAGGCTCAAACGGCCGCCCCCGGCGAACCCGCGGCCTGCGCTACCTATCTTGTC
>NZ_JBNFOJ010000517.1:0-1010 GCF_057364705.1 Brevundimonas sp. CURTG3B2_SDJG | reverse complement strand
CCGGTCGCGCGTCACGCTGAGGGGCGGGCGCGTGCTGGAGGTTCCGCTGGTCGTCGGCGCCGAGGGGCGCGGCTCGACCGTGCGGACCCAGGCCCGGATCGACACCGTCGGCTGGGGCTATGGCCAGGCGGGCGTGGTGGCGACCGTGTCCCTGGGCCGGGACCATGGCAATGTCGCCCATGAGTATTTCCTGCCGGCCGGGCCGTTCGCCATCCTGCCGCTAACCGAACAGCGCGCCAGCCTGGTCTGGACGGAGACGACGCGGCGGGCCGAGGCGCTGAAGGCGGCGTCGGACGAGGCCTTCCACGCCCACCTGATGCGGCGGTTCGGGGACTATCTGGACGATGTCACGGTGGTGGGTCCTCGGTTCGTCTATCCCCTGTCCCTGCAGCTGGCCGAGCAGCTGACCGCGCCGCGCACCGCCCTGATCGGAGACGCCGCCCACGCCGTCCATCCGGTGGCGGGCCAGGGGCTGAACATGGGGCTGAAGGACGCCGCCGCCCTGGCCGAGGTGCTGGTGGAGGCGATGCGGCTGGGCGAGGACATCGGGTCGGAGATCGTGCTGGACCGCTACGCCCGCTGGCGGCGGTTCGACAACACGGCCCTGGCCGCCGGCTTCGACGGCTTCGTGCGGCTGTTCTCGAACGATCTTCCGCCGGTGCGGCTGGCGCGCGACCTGGGCATCGCGGCGGTGAACCGCATTCCGGCGCTGCGCCGGGCCTTCATGCACGAGGCCGGAGGAGCGACAGGCGATCTGCCCCGCCTGCTGCGGGGGCAGCCGGTCTGAAGGGAGTGGCTAGTGGCTAGTGGCTAGGGTCCGTACTCAATACCGCTCATCCCCGCGAAGGCGGGGACCCAGTGTTTTGGGCGATCCGGCCGCGCCAGGGAGCCGCAACGACAATCCCGCTGACCTTGCGCCGACAAAAGAACTGGGTCCCCGCCTTCGCGGGGATGAGCGGAAATCCAAGCTGCTGATCCTGCTTTGCTTTAAATGAGTCTGAACCCTGGAA
>NZ_JBNFOJ010000516.1:0-1021 GCF_057364705.1 Brevundimonas sp. CURTG3B2_SDJG | reverse complement strand
CCGCTGCTGTCCGGCGCCCTGCTGACGGCCCTCGTCGCCGTGACGCTGAATCGGCGCCCCCCGCCCCGCCGCATGGCCCAGCCGGCCGGCCGACGGCCAGGCCGTTTCCTCGCCTGCGGCCGGCGATCAGCAACTCCTGGACAGCGCCTTCGAGGCCCTGGCCGATCCGGTCCTGGTGGTGGCGGGCGGCGAGGCCGACGACATCGCGGGGCGTCGGGTGATGCTGGCCAACGCCGCCGCGCGCGACCTATTCCGCATCCAGCGCGAGGGCGCGCTGCTGGTCTCGGCCCTGCGCGAACCGACGGTGCTGGAGGCGGTGGACGAGGCCCTGTTCGGCGGCGTCGCGCGCACCACCGACTACGCCGGCGTCGGCGCCCAGACCCGCCACTGGCGCGCCCTGACCCGTCCCCTGCCCTCGCCCGACGCCGACCGTCCCCTGGCCCTGGTCGTGCTGCGCGACGAGACCGAGGTGCGGCGCATGGAGCTGATGCGCGTCGACTTCCTGGCCAACGCCTCGCACGAGCTGAAGACGCCCCTGGCCTCGCTGGCCGGCTTCATCGAGACGCTGAAGGGCCACGCCCGGGACGACGTCAAGGCGCGCGACCGCTTCCTGGACATCATGGCGGTGCAGGCCGACCGGATGAGCCGCCTGGTCGCCGACCTGCTGTCGCTCAGCCGGATCGAGCTGAACGAGCACGTGCCGCCGTCCGGCCGGGTCGACCTGGCCCGCGCGGCGGTCGACGTCATCGACGCCGTCAGCGTCCTGTCGGCCGAACGCGACGTGTCCGTGCGGCTGGAGGGCCGCGACCTGACCGCCCCGGTCAACGGCGACCGCGACGAGATCATCCAGGTGATCCAGAACCTGGTCGACAACGCCATAAAGTACTCGCCCTCGGGCGAGGCGGTGGAGATCGTCATCCGGCCCGACGTGCCCCTGGACGAGGCCTCCGCGCCCTGGTCGGGCGGCGCCCGCGAGGGCGGAGCCACCCGCCTGCCCCTGGTCACCCCCGACCGCGAGCCG
>NZ_JBNFOJ010000515.1:0-1033 GCF_057364705.1 Brevundimonas sp. CURTG3B2_SDJG | reverse complement strand
CTCCATCTTCTTCGCGGTGACGCCGCGGGTGACGGACCGCGCGGGCAAGCCGGTCCATCCCGCTCGGCTGGTGACGGCGCGGCCCTGCCTGGGCGTCGGCTCTGGGTGACGCGGTTCGCCGGCGAGAGCCTGCGCTCGGGCCAGCGGGCCGAGGTGGTCGCCGACGCCCGCTACTGGGACGCGCTGCGCCGGCATGCCGATACGGTGGTCATCGACACGCCGGCGGCGGATCGCAGCGACACGGCCATCACCCTGGCGCCGTTCGTGGATTCGACCGTCCTGGTGGTCGCGGCGGAGAGCACCGCGCCGAACGAGCCGCTGATCCTGCGCGACGAGATCGAGGCGGTGGGCGGCAGGATCGCGGGCGTGGTCGTCAACCGCTCGACCTACAATCCGCCGGCCTTCCTGCGCAGGCTGACGGGCTAGCTCTTCAGCGGGTCTTCTGGGCGTCCAGACGCGCCAATTCGCGCGCGCCGTAGAAATGCGGCTCGAAGCCCTTCATCCAGAACAGCTTTCCGATCCCCCGCGCGGTGCGGTCGTAGAACTCGGCGCGCTGGGGACTGGCGGTCAGGGTCAGGGCGGCGGCGCAGGCGCCCCAGACCACGGCCTGGCCCGCTCCGATGATCATCCAGCGGAGAACGCCCGGCCAGTTCCGGCCGGCGGCGGCGGTCTGGCTGGGCCCCTGGCCGTAAGCGAAGGCGCGGGCCAGGGCGTAGCGCAGGGTGGCGCGATGGGCGGGGGGCGAACTCTCCACCCAGCGTCGGCGGCCCAGCCGAAAGCGGCCGCGCGCGCCTTCAGCGCCGCGAACAGGATGTCGTCCTCGCCGCCGGTCTGGTCGGCCGCAGCGCTGAACGGCGCGGCGCCGGGCAGGGCGGCCGAGCGCACCAGCAGGGAGTTGCCGCAGCCCCAAGGCTCGTCGATCAGCCCGGTCTCCGTCGGGCCTCGCGGCCGAAGAAGCGCTCCAGATAGGGCTTCAGCCAGGCCTGGGCGTCCGGGCGCGGCCGCGACGGACCGGAAGACGGCGTCGCGCCCG
>NZ_JBNFOJ010000514.1:0-1043 GCF_057364705.1 Brevundimonas sp. CURTG3B2_SDJG | reverse complement strand
GCGCGCCGTATCCGAGCCCGCCCCCGAGGTCGCGCCCGCGGCCATGGCCGAGACGGCGTCCGTCGAACCCGTCCAGCCCCCTGTCGAGATCGAGGGCCCGTACGCCGCCGCGGAAGAGGAGGATGAAGGCCGCCCGATGCGGGTGCTGGTCGTCGACGACCACGACATCAACCGCCGCGCCGTCCAGCTGATCCTTCAGCCGCTGGGTTGCGACATCGACACGGCCGCCGACGGCATGGCCGCGCTCAGGATCTGTGAGGCCACCGCCTTCGACCTGATCTTCATGGACGTGCGGATGCCCGAGCTGGACGCCGCGAGACGACGCGGCGCCTGCGGGCGGGGAACGGTCCGAACGCCCGCGTGCCGGTGATCGCGGTCACCGCCGACACCTCGCCGGAAGACATCGCCGCCTGCACCGCGGCCGGCATGACCTATTTCGTGCCCAAGCCGATCACCCCGCCGATGCTGCTGGGCGCCATCACCCACGTGATGACCATGGCCCAGGATCAGGGCGAGGACGAGATCGAGACCGCCGCCGCCTGACCGCGCACGGCCTCGACCAGGCGCCCGGCGAAATCGGGCGCCTTCATCGCGCACTCCCACACGGTGATCACCCGCCATCCCTGGGCCCGAAGGGCCTCTCGCGCCGCCGCGTCGCGGGCCGTGTTGCGCTCGATCTTCGCCGCCCAATACTCTGCGTTGGCCTTGGGCTTGCGGGCGCCCCGGGGGCAGTCGTGGCCGTGCCAGAAGCAGCCGTGCACGAACACCGCCGTCCGCCGCCCCTGCATAACGATGTCCGGACGTCCCGGCAGCCCGGTCCCGCCCAGCCGATAGCCGATCCCGGCCGCGCGCAGGATGCGGCGCGCGGCCCGTTCCGGGGAGGTGTCCCTCCCCTTCACGCGACGCATCACGGCGCTGCGCTTCTCGGGCGTGAAGACGTCGGTCATCAAATCCTCCCCCACCGGGGGAGGTGGCGCGGCGCGTCGGCGCCGTGACGAAAGGGGCGCCGCGGGCGCGGCGATCGGCGTCGGCCCCTCACCACT
>NZ_JBNFOJ010000513.1:0-1046 GCF_057364705.1 Brevundimonas sp. CURTG3B2_SDJG | reverse complement strand
CGCTCCGCTTCGGTGGCCGCCACCCTCCCGCTGAACGCCCTGGTGGTCGAGGAGGCGGGCGCGGACCTCGCTCCCGTCGGCCGGTTCGAGGACGATCCCGTCGCCGTCGCCGAGCGCCTGCTGGGCGTGCCGCATAAGCCCGGAGCCCGAAGCTCGAAGTCCACCGACTGCTGCGGCCTGGTGCAGCAGGCGCTCTACGCCTGCGGCCGATCCGCGCCGCGCTATTCCGATCAGCAGGCCGAACTGGGCCGGGCGGTCTCCCGGGCCGAGGCCCGCCGGGGCGATCTGGTGGTCTGGCTTTACCCGGGGATGGGGCCGTGGAACGGCCATTCCGCCTTCATTCTGGACGAGGGCCGCGTGCTGCACGCCACAGGCCACCACGGCGCGGTGGTGATCGAGGCGCTGACCGAGGCCGAGGCGCGCTACGTCGCCGACGGTTTCCAGGCCCCCCTGTTCCGTCGGCTCTAGCCGTCAGGTCCCGTCGCTGGCCGGTCGAGCCCGCGGCGGACTAGGATGGTCTCATGAAAGAGTTCTTGCTCGTGATCGCCCTGGCCGCGACCGGCTGCTCGCCCGCGGCCGGTTCGTCGGAACCCGAGCCGTTGACCTGCGTGGCGGGACCGGTCGAGAGGACGTTCGGCGGGACGCGCTGGCTCGTCGCCAGCTGCGACGATCACGAGAGCCTCGCGATCTGGGCGGCCCAGGGCAATCCCGCCGAACCGTTCACCTTCATCCTCGGAAAGGTCGAAGGCCGATACCAGGTCGACGACCACGGGATCGGCGAGGGACGCGGCGACCCGGAGGCCGCCATCGCGGCCCGGGAAGACATCCGCGCGCTGGACCCGGCGGCCATCGAAGCCCTGTTGCGGGAGACGACGGCCGTGGGACGCGATCCCTAGGCCAAAAAAGGCCCCGTCGTTTCCGACGGGGCCTTTCCGTACTCTGAAGTCAGGAACCGATCAGCGCGGGGTCGGCGTCGAGCTTGTGGCCGCCGAAGGCGCCGCGGGCGTCGCCTGGGTGGTCGGGCTGCGCCGCCGGAGAGGCGCCCG
>NZ_JBNFOJ010000512.1:0-1067 GCF_057364705.1 Brevundimonas sp. CURTG3B2_SDJG | reverse complement strand
GTTGACGTTCTGCCCGCCCGGCCGCCGGCCCGCCTGGTCGGTCCAGGTCGGCGCCTTCCGCGACGAAGGCGTGGCCCGCGACTGGCTGACCGAAGTCAACCGCCGCTTCCGCAGCCAGTTCACGAGCGCCGAGCGCAACGTCCAGAACGCCTCGGGCTGGTACCGGTCGCGCTTCACCGGCATGACCGAGGCCGGCGCCCAGGCCGCGTGCACGGCCCTGGCCGAACGGCTCGTCACCTGCATGGTGATCCGCCCGGAATAGGGCTGGCGGGCCGGCGTTCACCATAGCCGTAAGCCATCGCTTAAGCCCCGCGGCGCACGCTCGCGGCCAAGGGGCTAGTGTGTGGAGGCGGTGATGACGCCGTCCTGGCTCCGTCGTCTGTTCGCCCGCCTGGCCGGCGGCGGCCGCGCCGAGATCGCCGATCCCGACGGGCTGCGCCTGCTGGTCGAGCAGAGCCGCGACGTGCTGTGCCGCCTGGGTCCCGATCTGTGCATCCGCTATTGCTCGCCCTCGGCCAAGACCGTCCTGGGCCTCGAACCGGAGGAGACGATCGGCCGTCGCCCCTCGTCTCTCGTCGTCGAGGCGGACCGACAGGTCCTTGTCGACGCGGCCGCGCGGGCCGTCGCCGGCGAGGACGTCGAACCGCCGATGGTGCGGGTTCTCCGCCCTGACGGCGGCCTGGTCTGGATCGAGACCAGCGCGCGCATCCTGCGCGACGCCGACGGGACCCTGAGCGAGATCGTGCTGGTGATGCGCGACGTCTCGGACCGCCATGCGCTGCGGCTGCGGCTGGAACAGGAGGCCGTCACCGACGCCCTGACCGGCCTGGCCAACCGCCGGGCCTTCGACAACGCCCTGACCCGCGAATGGTCCCGCGCCGCGCGGGAGGACGGCGAACTGTCGCTGATCCTGCTGGATCTCGACGGCTTCAAGGCCTTCAACGACCGCTAACGGCCACGCGGCGGGCGACCGACGCCCTGGCGCCGGGTCGCCCGGCGTCCATCAAGGGGGTGGTCCGCCCGGCCGGGGGACCTGGCCGTCCCGCTACGGGCGGCGAGGAGATGGC
>NZ_JBNFOJ010000511.1:0-1076 GCF_057364705.1 Brevundimonas sp. CURTG3B2_SDJG | reverse complement strand
CAGCCGGCGCCGCGTCGGCTGAGCCGAACGGTTGGTACGGCGCGCTTGATGCGGGCTGGCACACGTCGGACATTGAGACGTCTCGTGACGTCGACATTGACGTTGAGGACAGCTGGGCGGGCTTTGCGCGCCTGGGGTACCGGTTCAACGAGAACTGGCGCGTTGAGCTTGAGGGCGGTTACCGCGACGCGGGCGACGTGGAGGCGATCTCGCTGTCGTCGAGCGGCGCGGCGTACGTCTGCAACGTGACGCCGGCGGTGGGCGCGTGCAACGCGCCGGAAGGCGAGTTCTCGTCCACGACGCTGATGGCGAACGTGATCTACGACTTCGGCGACGCGTCGTGGTCGCTGCGTCCGTTCATCGGTCTGGGCGCGGGCGTGAACCGGGTGAACAGCGAGTTCCTGGGCTCGCTGGCTTCGACCCGCACGGTGGGCATCGGGGCGGACGACAGCTCCACCAAGCTGGCGGCGCAAGCCATCGCCGGCCTGGCGTGGGCGATCTCGGATCGGGCTCACCTGGACCTGACGTACCGCTATCTGATCTCGAACATGGAGTTCGAGACCTTCGATTCGGCGGCCGCCTTCGACGTGGGGCCGTTCGAGGGCCGCTTCGAGGACCACTCGGTGACGCTGGGCCTGCGCTATGCGTTCGGGGCCGACGAGCCGGCGTACATCCCGCCGCCGCCGCCGCCCCGCCGCCGCCGCTCCGCCGCGTCCGACGGTGCCGGCCGACCGCGAGTTCGTGGTCTACTTCGACTGGGATCGCTCGGACCTGACGGCCGAAGCCCAGTCGGTGGTCACGCAAGCGGCCAACTACGCCAAGTCGGGCCGTCCGACGCGGATCCTGATCGTCGGTCACGCCGACACCTCGGGTTCTGCGGCGTACAACGTCGGCCTGTCGAACCGCCGTGCGCGCACCGTGGCTGACGCCCTGGTCGCTCAAGGCGTCAACGGCGGCGTGATCTCGCTGGACGGCAAGGGCGAAACCCAGCTGGCCCGCCCGACCGCCGACGGCGTTCGCGAGCCGCTGAACCGTCGCGCCACCGTCGGCATCAACTTCCGCTAAACCCGGAAGCG
>NZ_JBNFOJ010000510.1:0-1077 GCF_057364705.1 Brevundimonas sp. CURTG3B2_SDJG | reverse complement strand
CGGCCGCGCGCTGCAGGTTGGCGTGCACCTCGGCGACCGTCGCCGCCCGGCCGTCGCGGTAGAAGATCGAGCGATTGGCGCCCGCGGCCTCGGGGAAGATGGCCGCCGCGCTGGCGCCCGGACGCCGGTCCATGGCCTCCATCAGCTGGGCGGCCCCCGCCGGCCCCAGGAAGTGGGCGGCGTACAGGTCGCCGGCCCCCGGCTCGCGGCCGGTGCGGCCTCTCAGATAGGCGGCGTTGGACGCGGTCAGCTCTCCGGCCATCACCGAGGCCGCCTGAGCGTCGTAGCGCAGGTCCAGCACCACGTTGCGGGCCGAGCCTTCCACCCGCCAGCGGCCATCCCCGCCGCGGTAGATCAGGTCGGCGTACTGGCCGTAGCCGTGCTTGGCGCCGTGCGCCTTCACCGTCGCCAACCAGGTCTGCTCGATGAACTGGAACAGGCCGGCGGCGGACGAGGTGCGGGCCCGCGCGGACGGGTTCATCGCGCTCTCGCGCCGGGCGGTGCGCACCAGGAAGTCGGCGTCCACACCCGTCGCGCTGGACGCACGCCGGATGGCCGCCTCAACCCCGCCTGACGATGGAATCGCCCCGATGGTCATAATCGTTAACGCTGGTCGACTCTGGTTAACCGAACCTTAACGTGACCTTCCCGCCACGCTCGAACCGGTGCGCAATCCGGTCCGATCCCCGCCGCAAACCCGCCGCAACGGCAGCGCTTGCTTCTCCCAAGGGACGCTGTGGGGACGGCGAATGCAGGGAGAACGGCCATGATGATCAGAACCGCGAGCGGACCCGGATTGGTGAGCCCCATCGACTTCCACGAGCGGCGCGCGCCGCGTCTCTCAAGCGGGGCGTGGGTCGCCATCGGCATAGTGGCGGCGGCCCACATTGGCGTGGGGGTCGGCCTTTACTACCAACGGTTTGAGCTGCGGGCTCCGCCGGCGGTGATCACCCCCACCCCGCCCCTCGACGTGACGATGCTGCGCCCCTTGCCGCCGCCCGAACCGGCGGAGCGCAAGCCCGCGGCCGCCAATCCGCCGCTGAACCGGCCCGACGTGATCGTCCCCTCGGACGTGGA
>NZ_JBNFOJ010000509.1:0-1087 GCF_057364705.1 Brevundimonas sp. CURTG3B2_SDJG | reverse complement strand
CCCGGCCGCCTTCAGCCGCGCCCGCGCCAGGGCGGGAGACGCCGAGGTGACCACGGCCCACCGGTCGGGCGGCAGGCGGCGAACGAAGTCGACGGCGCCCGGGATCGGGGCGACGTCGGCGACATCCTCGATCTCGCCCTGCTCGACCCAGGCGATCTCGGCCTCCAGGTCGATGTCCTGGAGGTTCTGACGCCGGATGGTGTCGATCGTCCGGACGCCGTGGATCGTGGGGACGAAGGCC
Source organism: Brevundimonas sp. CURTG3B2_SDJG (assembly GCF_057364705.1). Classification (NCBI taxonomy): domain Bacteria; kingdom Pseudomonadati; phylum Pseudomonadota; class Alphaproteobacteria; order Caulobacterales; family Caulobacteraceae; genus Brevundimonas; species Brevundimonas sp. CURTG3B2_SDJG. Next base: position 846 of record NZ_JBNFOJ010000509.1, on the reverse strand, counting down.
TCGACGTCCAGGCCGTGGCGAAGGGCCCACCGTGACCATACCCGCTCGGCGGCGGCGACGGAGGTGATCAGCGTCCCGTCCATGTCGAACAGGAACGCCTGGTAGGCGCGGGGGGAGGAGGCCATTCGCCCTATCCAGCACGCGGCCGGATCGGCGGCAACCGGTCAGCCGCCCTGGAGCGAGGTCCAGGTGCGGGCGCTGGCCTGCTGCTCCCCGCCGGTCTCGCGGGCGCGCAGCCAGGCCAGGTTCTGGTCGGCCAGCTCCGGCGGCAGGTCGCGGCGCAGGATCTGCTCAGCCTCGCCCAACTTGCCGTTCAGGCCCAGGACCAGCGCCAGGTTCAGCCGCACCTTCAGCGAGGCGCCGGGCTGGGCGCGGCGCGGCGCAGCAGGGCTCGGCCGTGCGTGTCGCCCGTGCTCATCGCCGCCACGGCCATGTTGGCCAGGACGTCGGGATTGTCGGGCGAGATCGCCAGCGCCTGAGCCCCAGGCGGCGCGGGAATCGTCGCCGCGCCGGACCTGCTGATAGGCCGTGCCCAGCAGCGACCACGGCCGCCAGTCGTCCGGCCGCATGTCGCGCGCCTGCTCCAGCGCCTGGATGCCGTAGAAGGCCTGGCCCCGGGCGATGTGCCCGCGGCCGGCCTCCAGCATGGCCTCGTAGTTGCCGGGCTGGACCAGCAGGACGCGCTGGGCCATGTCGGCGGACTGCTCGTAGCGCCCCAGTTCGCGCAGGGCCTGGGCGGCCTTCACCCCGGCCACCGGATCCAGCGGATTGATCTCGGCCTGGTCGGTCCAGAAGGCCGAGCGGCTGAGCGCGTCGGCGCGGTCGTAGGCCGCGCGCGCTCGGCGC
>NZ_JBNFOJ010000508.1:0-1091 GCF_057364705.1 Brevundimonas sp. CURTG3B2_SDJG | reverse complement strand
CGCGGGGCGGCGGCGGAGGCGGCGGGGGGAGGAGGGGGCGGATCGATCAAGGTGACCAGAATCGGCTCGGGCGGCGCGTCGGGGGCCGGCGCCGGCGGGACCGGAAGGGACAGCAGCAGCAGAGGCACGCCCAGGTGCAGAGCCACGCTGATCGCGCCCGCTAGCCACCGCCGACGCGAGCCGGCCTTGCGTCCCTCTCCGCCCATGAAAACTCCACGCTGCACCCGTCCGCCCGCGGGGACGATCCAGAGCGTCCGTGTCAGGATCGTGGCGCCCGGTTTTCGAAAAGCTTGGCTATTACAATGGTCAAGCTGCCGGAATCCCGCCTCAGAGACGTCATGAGACCGCCGTGTCTCCCACCGTAGCTGTCATCTTCGGGGATCAACCCGGGGGAAAGGGCGCCCCCGTGACGAATGGAGACTGACCTTGAATCGATCGAAACTCCGGCTCGCGGCCGTGACCGGCGTGATCCTGTCCGTTGGCGTCGCCGCCAGCGGCTGCGCCAGCCACCGCTTCGTGCGCGACCAGACCGCTCTGGTCGACGCCCGGGTGACCGAGGTCGACACGCGCGTCACCGGCGTGGAAGGAACCGCCGGCCAGGCCCTGGAGCGCGCCAACGCCGCCCACAAGCTGGCCGAGGGCAAGTTCCTGTACGAAGTCGTCCTGTCGGACGATTCGGTGAAGTTCCCGACCAACCGGCACGCCCTGTCGCCCGAGGCCGAGCAGCGCCTGGCCGAACTGGCCCAGCGCCTGAAGAGCGAGAACCGCAACGTCTATCTGGAGATCCAGGGCTACACCGACGCCAGCGGGGACGCGGCCTACAACGAGGAGCTGGGCGCCGCCCGCGCCGAGGCGGTTCGCCGCTCGCTGAGCCGTCAGGGCATCGCCCTGAACCGCATGGCGACGATCTCGTACGGCGAAGAGGCGCCGGTCGCGCCCAACAACACCGCCGAGGGCCGCGCCCAGAACCGGCGCGTGGCGATCGTCGTCCTGACCTGACCGATCCCGGCGGCCGCCTCTCGCAGGGGCGGCCGTCGCTATCGCCGGCCGGCCGTTCGCGCGGACCGGCCTAGCGTTTCCGGAAACGCGAC
>NZ_JBNFOJ010000507.1:0-1105 GCF_057364705.1 Brevundimonas sp. CURTG3B2_SDJG | reverse complement strand
CCCTGAGCCCGGCCTGAGCGGCGGAGGCGATGACCCGCTCGCGCAGGGAAGCCAAGACCGCCGGAGCCCTGGACGCCTGCAGCAACGCATCCACCGGCGTCGGCCTCGGCAGGGCGGGCGCGCGCGTCCGGCCGGGCCTGGACAAAGGCCAGCGCCGCCGTCCGCTCCGCTTCGGGCCAGCGCCGGATGTCAGCCCCGTAGGCGGCCGCCAGGGCGAGGAACCGTTCCGCCGTCATCACACTCACGCTCCTTCAGCGCCCGGCCGCATGTCGGCCAGAGCCAGTTTCAAGGCCCGCCGTCCGCGGGACAGCAGGCTTTCCAACGCTTCCACGCTGACCGACATCAGGGCGGCCGCTTCGATGTTGGTCAGTTCCTGATAATGGCACAGCACGATGGCCTCGCGTTGGCGATCGGGCAATCGGCCCAAGGCCGCCTGCACGCGAGCGCCGACGTCGGCCGCCATCAGCCCGCGATCCGGGGCCGGCCCCCTCGGTCCGGGCGCTCGGGGCGGCGCATCCGTCGGGATTTTCGCGCCGTCGCCAGCCGGTCGTAGCAGAGGTTCAGCGCCACGCGGTGCAGCCAGGTGTCGAACTTCGCCTTCCCCGGCGTCCAGCGCGGGGCCTGCTTCCAGGCCCGGAGCATGGCGTCCTGAGCCACGTCCTCGGCCTCGGCGGGATCGCCCAGCATCCGCTGCGCCAGCGCCAGCATGCGCGGCAGCTTGCGGGCGACCATGGCCTGGATGGCCGCGGGATCGCCCTGACCCACGCGGCGCACCAGTTCCTCGTCGGGGTCGGCGATCAGCGCCAATCCGGCCCTCTTCCCTCTCAGATAAAAGGGCGGATCGGTCCATGACCGTCGTCCCCGACACCTTCCTTACTCCGAAGGCGGCGTCTGAGGCGACGCCTCTCGGGCCTGGACGGCGGCGCGGCGCTCGGCCCGGCGTTCGCGACGCTGCTCGCGCATCGCCTGGCGGCCGGCGCGACGTTCGTCGGCCGTGACGTAGCCATCGTGGTCGGCGTCCAGCCGGGTGAACGCCTGTTCGGTGCGGGCGCGTACGTCGGCGATCGCGATCGGGCCGCGATCGGCGCGGCGGTCCATGCGGGAC
>NZ_JBNFOJ010000506.1:0-1105 GCF_057364705.1 Brevundimonas sp. CURTG3B2_SDJG | reverse complement strand
GCCCGTGCTGGCGCGGGTCCGCTCGACCCGCGCGCCCTCGCCCGCCCGCATGGCGATGGCGGATGGAGCCGTCTCGGTGATCTTCGACACGGGCGAAGAAGGCGTGGCGCCGGGTCAGGCCTGCGCCCTCTACGATCCGGCCGATCCTGACCGCCTGCTGGGCGGCGGCTTCATCAAGACGACCGCCGCCGTTGCCTGATCCGGCCGGCGACCCGCTCGCGCTGGACGTCCGGACCGGCCTGCCGCCCGAGTTCCTGTACCTGTGCGAGGCGCATCCCCGTGATCGCTGGGACAGTCTGCCCGAGATCGCGGCCTTTTGGCTTCAGATGCACGGGAGCTTTCGGGGTCACCAGGCGCACATGGACGGTCTGGTCAGCCAATGGCGGGCTGGGGGCGATCTGCGCGACCTGCACCGCCAGTTGGTCCCGGCGCTGCAGTCCTTTCTCCAGCATCTGGACGGTCACCACCGGATCGAGAGCGGCCGCTACTTCCCGATGATGCGCGAGATCGAACCCCGCATCGGCGCCGGAATCGACCTGCTGGACCGCGACCACGACGTGATCCACGGCACGCTGGAGACCCTGTTCCGGGACGGGCTGGCCTTCCACCAGGCCGTGATGTCAGGCGCTCCGGACGCCGCCGACCGCGCGTCGCGGCTGGGCGACGAGCTGGAGACCGGCGCGCGGCGGCTGCTGCGCCACTTGGAGGACGAGGAGGACATCGTCATTCCTCTGATCCAGTTGCGCGGGCTGGAGGAATAGGCGGCGGTCGCGCTAGGGCCGGCTCGACGCCTCTCCGGATCCGTCTTGCGGATGGGCTTGGTCCCATGCGGCGGAGACGGTCAGCCGGAAAACCGGCCGCAGACGGTTCAGGTCCCGATGCGCCTTGACGTCGACGGCGGCGCGGCGCTGGGCCAGGTCGATGGCCGCGGCGCCGGCCTCACGCAGGATCGGCAAGGCCTCTTCCGTCTGGCCCCAGCCAGCCAAGGCGGTGCCGAGCTGCGCCTGGGCGAGCGTACGCGTCATATGTCCGGGCGGAAGGCCGAGCTCGGCCATCCGAAAAGCCTCGTCCAGGTGCGCCCTCGCCTCCTGCGACCCGGCCGGCC
>NZ_JBNFOJ010000505.1:0-1117 GCF_057364705.1 Brevundimonas sp. CURTG3B2_SDJG | reverse complement strand
CGGGTCGCCGACCGCATCGTGGCGGAGATCCGCGGCCTGGTCGCCCGCGACGAGGGCGTCCACGACAAGGCGACGCGCCGGTGGCGGGCCGCCGACTGGGGCGACGTCCTGATCCTGGTGAAGAAGCGCGGGCCCATGTTCGAGGAAATCCTGCGCGCGCTGAAGCAGGGCGGGGTGCCGGTGGCGGGGGCGGACCGGCTGAAGCTGTCCGAGCACGCGGTGTTCCAGGACCTGCTGGCGCTGGGACGCGCGGCCCTGTTCCCCGAGGACGACCTGACCCTGGCCGGGTGCTGCGCAGCCCCCTGTGCGACGTGTCGGAAGACGGCCTCTACGCCTTGGCGCACGGACGTGACGGCTCGCTGTGGCGGGCGCTGCGCGATCGGGCGGGGACCGACGCCGCCGCAGCGGCCGCCGTCGCCCTGGTGGCGGGCTTCCGCGCCGCGTCCCGGGACCGGACGCCGTTCGACCTCTACGCCGGTCTGCTGAACCGGCTGGACGCCCGGGGACTGACCATCCGCCAGCGCTTCATGACCCGGCTGGGCGCCGAGGCCGGCGACGCCATCGACGCCTTCCTGGACCAGGCCCAGGCGGCCGAGGCCCGGGGCGTGCGCGACCTGGAGCGGTTCTGCCACGCCCTGTCCACGCTCAATCAGACCGTCAAGCGCGAGATGGACGAGCCGCGCGGCGAGGTGCGGGTGATGACCACCCATTCGGCCAAGGGGCTGGAGGCGCCCATCGTCATCCTGCCGGACACCATCTTCGAGGAGCCCAAGGGCGACGCCCTCCTGGAGACCGAGGACGGCGGCTTCCTGTGGTGCGGCTCGGCCAAGGGCGATTGCGAGGCCTCGGCCGCGGCCCGCGACGCCCGCAAGCGGCGCAACGAGGAGGAATCCCTGCGCCTGCTCTACGTCGGCCTGACCCGCGCCCGGGACCGGCTGATCATCGGCGGCCGGTTCGCCGCCAATCGCCGGCTGGAGAACATCCGCGCCTGGTGGGGACCCCTGGTCGAGGCCGTCGAGGGGCTGGGCGGGGACGGTCCGCGCCGTTCTCGGGCCCGCACGGGACCGTCCGCCGATTCGGCGCCGACTCCCGTTCCCGTCGACCGCGCACGGCGGGA
>NZ_JBNFOJ010000504.1:0-1117 GCF_057364705.1 Brevundimonas sp. CURTG3B2_SDJG | reverse complement strand
GCCGCGCGCCAGCCAGCCTGTCGCGGCCCCTGAAGGACCGTCGGCCGCGGCGGGGGCCGCGCTGAAGCCCCAGGCCATGGCGGCCGAGGACGGGATGGGGAGGCGTTCTGATGACCGCCGTCTTCGCCCCTGCCGGCGGTGCTGGATATCCGAGCGGCCGAACCGCTGAAGGCGGATCTTCTGGCGCTGCGCGGTCAGCCGCTGGCCCTGGACGCCTCGAACGTCGAACGGCTGGGCGGGCTATGCCTGCAGGTCCTGCTGGCCGCCCGGCGGACCTGGGCGGCCGACGGCCAGGCGCTGACGCTGACCGGCGATTCCACCGCCTTCTCCGACCAATGGGCCGCCTTCGGCGCCGTCCCCTTCGCCTCCGATCCCGTGGGAGCTCTCGCGTGACCAAGACTGTTCTGACCATCGACGATTCCCGCACCATGCGCGACATGCTGCTGATGGCGCTCGAGCCCGCGGGCTACCGCGTCATCCAGGCCGTCGACGGCGTCGATGGGCTGGAGACCCTGGCGGCGCACGGCGCCGACATCGTCATCACCGACATCAACATGCCGCGCATGGACGGCTTCGGCGTGATCGAGGGCGTCCGCGCCCATCCCGACCACCGCCAGACCCCGGTTCTGGTCCTGACCACCGAGAGCGACGCCGAGAAGAAGACCCGCGCCCGTCAGGCCGGAGCCACGGGCTGGATCGTCAAGCCGTTCGATCCGGTCAAGCTGATCGACGCCGTCCGCCGCGTCGCCGCCTGAGTCGGAGAGATTGACGTGGACGCGTTCGAGGCGATCAAGGCGACCTTCTTCCAGGAATGCGACGAACTGCTCGCCGACCTGGAAGCCAAGCTGATGGTGCTGGAATCGGGCCAGACCGACAGCGAGACGATCAACGCCGTCTTCCGCGCCGTCCACTCGGTGAAGGGCGGGGCGGGGGCGTTCGGCCTGGACGGCCTGGTGCGCTTCGCCCACGTCTTCGAGACCCTGCTGGACGAACTGCGCGCGGGCCGCAAGCCGTGCGACGAGGTGACGGTGCGCACCCTGCTGCGCGCCTCGGACGTCCTGGCGACCACGTCGCCGCCGCGCAGGGACAGGCGGAGGTCGACGAGGGGCGCTCGGCC
>NZ_JBNFOJ010000503.1:0-1140 GCF_057364705.1 Brevundimonas sp. CURTG3B2_SDJG | reverse complement strand
GCTGGTGCGGCCCCAGCCGGATCAGGCCCCCAGACGGCGATTGCCGCCAGGACCAGCCAGACCGGCGACATGCCGATCAGGCCGCCGCTTCGAGGGGGGCGTCCAGCTTTGCCGCCGTCAAGGCCCCAGCGCCAGCATCAGGCCGCGCAGCTCCTGGCGGGCGGCGACGTGGGCCAGCGACACGGCCACGGGGCGCACCTCGTTGGACAGATCGGCGACGGTCAGGCCGAAGGGAAAGAGCTCGCGGTAGATCACCCTGTCGCGCAGGCCCGGTCCCATGCGGAAGCCGACCCGGCGGGCCAACTTCTCCATCCGCTCTTCCAGGCGCTGGCGGTTGCGGGCGGCGGCCACGGCCAAGCGGTTGGTGACGACGATCCAGTCAATGGTGGCGTTGCGACCCTGGGTCACGGCGCGGTGCTTGCGCGCCTCCCAGACGCTCTCGGAATAGATCGATGGCTTCTGAAGCTCCAGGGTCACCGGATCGACCTGACCCAGCAGGTCGAAATCGACGAAGCTGTCGTTCATCGGGGTGACGATCTGGTCGGCCAGGCCGTGGGCGGCGCGCGACAGGGCGGTGTCGCCGCCCGGCGTGTCGATCAGGATGACGTCGGCGTCGCGGGCCTGGGCGAAGGCGGTCTCGAAGCGGGCCAGCTGCTCGACCTCGTCGGCGCGGGCCAGGGCCTTGCCGTCGCCCATGTCGGGCTCGAACGGCATGGGCAGCGTCTGGCCGTTGGCGGCCGCCCAGGCGGCGCGATTGGCGAAGAAGCGGGCCATCGAGCGCTGGCGCAAGTCCAGGTCGATGATGGCGACGCTCTTGCCCGCGTGCAGCAGGCCGGTGACGATGTGGATCGCCAGCGTGGACTTGCCCGCCCCGCCCTTTTCGTTGCCGACGACGATGACCGTGGGGTCAGCCATGGATTCCAGTCCTCAAGCGACCGCCGACTCGAACGCGCGGTCATGGAACGGCAGAGTCGCGATCCGCGAGCCGCGCGTCAACGCGTCAGGTCGAGGCGGCTGTGGACGCCAGGTCCGTCAGGCCGACCGGCGGCACCAAGGGTCGTCGATCCCCGCAGCGGCGCAGAGGGCGGCGGCGCCGGCCCCCGGCGCGCGCACCTTCAGGCGGGACCAACTCGCGGCCAT
>NZ_JBNFOJ010000502.1:0-1143 GCF_057364705.1 Brevundimonas sp. CURTG3B2_SDJG | reverse complement strand
CGGGCCATGGCTGCGGGCGCCGGGGGCGGAGACCAGGGACCGGCCGGCGATGACGACGGCCAGCAGCGCCAAGACCGCCCCGGCGCGCAGGAAGCCGGACACCTCGCGGTCGGTCAGCAGGGCCCACCACAGGTCGTCGGTGTAGGCGACGTCGCGCCAGGCGAAGAAGCCCAGCCAAAGGGCTCCGCCGACCACCGAGAGAACCAGGAGCACCCAGGATGGGGACAGGGCCTCGAACAGGCGCGAGCGCCGATCGAAGGCGTCGCGGCAAGGGGCCAGGACGAGCGCCAGCAAGGTCAGTTCAGCGGCCTCTTCCCAGTCCAGGCCCTTGAGAAGCGAGAAGACCGCGCCGCCGGCCAGGACGATCAGGGCGGCCAGCCAGGCGCCTCGCCGGCGCCGCCACAGGCCGGCGGCCAGCAGAAGCAGAAGGAAGCCGGCGATGCTGGCGGCGAAGTGGGACAGGTCGATCAGGATCGGCGGCAGGAAGCCGCGCACGGCCTGCAGCCGGTCGGCGAAGGCGGGGGTGACCCCGGACGCCAGCACGACGGTCGCCGCCGCGACCGAAAGCACCGCGAAGATCTGGGGCGACAGTTCGAACGCCAGCCCGGCCGCCCGGCCTCCGAGTCCACGCCGCCGGGTCGCTGAACCGCTCATGGCCGAGATAGACCCGGAATCGGCCAATCGGGGCAAGCCCAAGGTCATTTCGTGGCGCACGAAACAATCGGTCACAAGCCGTGTTCCCCACTCGGTGCGAGCCCTCCCTGCTCGCGTAGTTCAAGGCTGACATCATGCGAAAGACCGCGCTCCTCACCAGCGTCGCCGGCCTGTTCCTCATGACCGCTCCGGCGTTCGCCCAGGACACGGCCCCGCAAACCCCGCCGCCCGCCGCCCCGCCGGCAGCCGAGCAACCGAGCCTCACGCTGAACCCCGGACAGACCGTCCGCGGTTCGGACGGCGCCGAACTGGGCAAGCTCGTCGCGCGCGCAATACGCCGACCGGCCAGGAACTCGTCGTCCGCGGCGCCGACGGCCAGCTGCGCGGCGTGCCGACCGCCGGCATCGCCCAGCAGGGTTCGGACATCACCGTGAGCGTCAGCAGCGGGCAGTTCCAATCCTCGCCGGTGATCACCGACGCCGCGCCGCC
>NZ_JBNFOJ010000501.1:0-1144 GCF_057364705.1 Brevundimonas sp. CURTG3B2_SDJG | reverse complement strand
GGGCGCTCGGGCTGGCGTTCGCGGTGGCCGGCGTCGGCTGCTGGCCGACGATCTGCTGCAGGACCGGCAGCAGGGCCTCGGCGTTGGCGTGCTGCAGGAACACCACCTTGACGTCGTCGGCGGACTCGGCGCGACGGTCCAGGTCCTCGATCAGCGGCCGGACCCGGGCGACGGCGGAGGGGTCGCCGCGCAGGACCACGGAGTTAGAGCTTTCGACCGGGGTGACCGAGACCATCCCCTGCCCCGGCTGGCCGCCCGGCGGGGCGAGCACGGCGCGCAGAACCTCGGCGATCTCGCGCGCCGAGGAGTTCTGCAGGGTGACGACCTCGAAGCTGGCGCGGTCCACGTCGATGCGCGCCACCAGGGCCCGGATGCGGCGCAGGTTGTCGGCGAAGTCGGCGACCACGACGCTGTTGGCGCCGGGATTGGCCAGCACCTGGCCCTGGGCCCCGACCAGCGGGCGGATGGTCTCGGCGGCCGAGGCGGCGTCGATGTGGCGGAGCTGGAAGACCTCGGTGGTGAAGCGCTCGGAGCCGACCGTCGCCGGTCCTTGGGCCGCGCCCTGGGCGGGGCTGATGCGGTAGGCGCCGGACGCGGTCGGCGTGACCACCAGGCCGTTGGCGCGCAGGGTCGACAGGAAGACCTCGAATAGCTGGGCGCGGCTCAGCGGTCGCTCGCTGGTCACCGTCACCGTGCCGCTGACGGCGGGATCGACGATGAAGGTGCGTCCGGTCGAACGCGCCACGTCCTGGATGAAGGCGCGGATGTCGGCCCCCTGGACGTTCAGCGTCTGACGCTCGCCCGATTGCGCCGCCGCCGGCAGGGCGGCCAGCGGGCCTTGCGCGATCAGGACGGCGGCGAGGGCCGCACGGGCCACGCCCTTCATCAGACGGCTCATCAGCGGGTCCTTATGGTGGTGGTCTGGACCTGCCCGTCCCGCTCGAAGCGGATTTCGGCGCTGGTCGCGTTGGCGAGCTGGGCGCGAAGCCCGGCGATGCTCTGGGGGCTGTCCAGCGCGGTCTCATTGACGGCCAGGATGACGTCGCCGGACTGCAGGCCCGCGGCGCGGAGCGCGGCGCCGTCGCCGGCCGCCGACACGGTGAAGCCGTTGACGCGCAGGCCCTGCATGCGGGGCCGAAGCGAA
>NZ_JBNFOJ010000500.1:0-1154 GCF_057364705.1 Brevundimonas sp. CURTG3B2_SDJG | reverse complement strand
CGCGGCGTTCCGCGGCCTCCAGCAGAGCGCGGCGGGCGGCCTCGGCGAGCGGGCTTGTCGGGGCGTCGCATGCGGAATGTCGGCGTTGAGGGCCGGCCTCGAAGCGGGGGCGGTCGTGTCGTCTGGGGTGGGATGATCGGTCACAGCGTCCTTGCCTTGAGCCAGTGCGTTCCAATTCGCAAATTGGACGTGCGCCTTCCCGGCGCCAGCGAACCCGCGCACGAGTGACGATGAATCATCTGAAGACCTTCGCCCTGCTGGCCGTCCTGACGGCGCTGTTCATGGGCATCGGCTACCTGATCGGCCGCGTGCCGGGCATGCTGATCGCGCTCGTGCTGGCCGGCGGAATGAACGTGTTCAGCTACTGGAACGCCGACAAGATCGTGCTGCGCATGTACCGCGCCCAGCCGGTGGACGAGAACCATCCCAATGCGGTCGTGCGCACCTATGTGGCCGACATCGTGCAGATGGCGCAGGGCGCCGGCCTGCCGCGCCCGATGATCGCCCTGATCCCGAACGACCAGCCGAACGCCTTCGCCACCGGCCGCAATCCGCAGAACGCCGCCGTGTGCGCCACGACCGGCCTGCTGGACATGCTGACCCGCGACGAGATCCGCGGCGTGATGGCGCACGAGCTGGCGCATGTGAAGAACCGCGACACCCTGACGATGACGGTCACGGCCACCATCGCCGGCGCCATCGCGGCCCTGGCCAATTTCGCCCTGTTCTTCGGCGGCGGCGACGACCGCGAGCGTCCGGGCGGGATCATCGGGACCCTGGCGCTCATGATCCTGGCGCCCATGGCGGCGGGCCTGGTGCAGATGGCGATCAGCCGCGCCCGCGAGTACGAGGCCGACCGCGTCGGCGCCGAGATCGCCCAGGACCCCAACGCCCTGGCCTCGGCCCTGCAGAAGATCGAGGCCTACGCCCGGCGCATTCACAACCCCACCGCCGAGCGCAATCCGGCCTCGGGCCAGCTGTTCATCATCAACCCCCTGGCGGGCAAGGGGGCGGACAATCTGTTCTCGACCCATCCCGCCACCGGCAACCGGGTGCGGGCGCTGACGGAACTGGCGATGACGATGCGGGCCGACCGGCCCGGCGGCCCGCGCCCGTCGCGGAGATCGCGCCCGCCCGCCCGGCCACCGACCTCG
>NZ_JBNFOJ010000499.1:0-1164 GCF_057364705.1 Brevundimonas sp. CURTG3B2_SDJG | reverse complement strand
GCGGCCGCCCGCGCCCTGGCCGGACATCCGCTCTCCGTCGCGGTGTTCGAGGCCCGCAGGCGGATCGGCGGACGGGCGCATACCCTGGCCTTCGAGGGCGAGGGCCTGGACATGGGCTGCGGCTGGCTGCACTCCGCCGACGAGAACCCCCTCGCCGCCCAGGTCGAGCCCGCGGGCTTCACCCTGGACAAGACCCCGCCGCCGTGGGAGCGCCCGGCCTTCGACCTGGAGCTCTCCGCCGCGGAACAGGCGGAGTTCCGGACCGCCTTCGCCGCCTTCGAGACCCGGGTCGAAGAGGCCGCCGCCCGGGGCGAGGACGGCCCCGCCTCGGACCAGTTCGAGCCGGACTGCCGCTGGAACGCGCGGATGGACGCCATCTCCGGCGCGCTGAACGGCGCCCGGTTCGCCCAGGTCTCCACCCAGGATTACGCCGCCTATCGCGACACCGGACTGAACTGGCGGGTGCGCGAGGGTTACGGCCGGTTCGTCGCCAGTCTGGGCGCGGACGCGCCGGTCGTGCTGGACTGCCCGGTTTCGCGCATCGACCGGTCGGGCCCGACGCTGCGGTTGGAGACGGCCCGCGGCGCGGTCCACGCCCGCGCGGTGATCGTCACCGTCCCCACCGACCTGATCGGCCGCGAGATCCTGCGCTTCGACCCGCCGCTGCCCCATCTGGTCGAGGCGGCCGCCAACGTCCCCCTGGGCCTCGCCTCCAAGATGCACATGACGGTGACCCAGGCCGACGAATTCCCCGTCGACAGCCAGGTCTGGGGCCGGGCCGACACCACCGAGACCGGCGGCTACCATTTCCGGCCCTTCGGCCGCCCGATGATCGAAGGCTGGTTCAGCGCCGACTTCGCCCGAACCCTGGAGAACGAAGGATCGGACGCCTTCTTCGCCTTCTCGGTCGAGGAGCTGGTCGCGATCCTGGGCTCGAACATCCGCAAGCGTCTGGCGCCGGTGGCCGCGACCTGTGGGGGAGCGACCCCTGGTCCCTGGGGGCCTACTCCTACGTCCTGCCGGGCCACGCCGGCGATCGCGCCCGGCTGCGGGCGCCGGTCGAGAACCGCATCTTCCTGGCCGGCGAGGCGACCTCGGACATCTGGCAGGGCACGCGCACGGGCGCCTGGATCGAGGGGGCGGGGCGCGCGGGCGCGGGGAGGC
>NZ_JBNFOJ010000498.1:0-1176 GCF_057364705.1 Brevundimonas sp. CURTG3B2_SDJG | reverse complement strand
CCAGGGCCTCGGCCACCGACTGCGCCCGGCGCTGCGACAGGTTCAGGTTCGCGCCCGCCGCGCCCTGGGCGTCGGCCAGGCCGATGACCTTTACGTTGCGGATGTCGCAGCCCTGCAGCTGGGTCGCCGTCAGCCCGATGGCCTGCAGCGCCGGCGTCGTCAGCCGCGCCTCGCCCTCGGCGAAATAGACCTCGAAGCGCTTGTCGGCGCAGTGCGACGGTTCGGCCACCAGGTCGCTCCGGTCCCGCACGCCCGGCGTCCAGCCGCACCCCGCCGTCGCCAGCGCCGCCAGGCCCGCCATCACGATCGTCCGCTTCATTCCGTTCCCCTGTCTCGGCCCGCTCCCCCGGGCGATTCATGAAAAAGGCGGTTCGCCGCATCGACGAACCGCCCGAATTCACACTGAGCTCCGCCCGCGTCCTAGTAGCGACGCTGGCCGTTCTCCCAGTAACACTCGCTCTGACGGTTGTCGTAGCAATAGTAGTACCGGCCGCCGCTGTCGCGGTAGCGCTGCTGGTTGGCGCGGTCCTGCTGAGAGCCGCGGATGGCGCCCGCCGCGCCGCCGACCACGGCGCCGATGGCCGCGCCCGTGCCCGCGTTGCCGCTGCCGGTGTTGTTGCCGATGATGGCGCCGGCGACGGCGCCGATTCCGGCGCCGATCGCGCCCTGACGATAGGTCTCGTCGTTGTAGCCGTCACTGGCGCAGGCGCTGGCCAGCAGACCCGCCCCTGCAATCGCGATGATCGCCTTCTTCATGGTGGTTTTCCTTCATCCCTCGGGTTCGCCCCACAGGTGAGAACGCTGGATAAGCGTTGCGGTTCCAACCCTATGATGGTCGTTAAGCCTGTAATAGGCGTCTTCCCGCCGCGCGGAGGGGCGCGCACAGGAGTGTTTCAGGGTCGAGACGGGGGTTTCGCATGCGTTTTTCCGAGCCGGTCCGCATGGCGGACGACGACCATAGCCCGGTATGGGCGCGGACCAAGCGTCGCCGCGGCGGCAACCCGATCGTGGGCGTCATCGTCACGCTGTTGGCGCTGTTCGGCGTCCTGACCGCCGTTCTGGGGATCAAGGAGCGGTCCCTCGCCGAGGGCGGGGCGCTGATGGACGGCTGGATCGCCCGGGGCGTCGCCGCGGTGCGGGGCGAAGCGCCCAAGGTCGCGGACGAAGCCGCCGACG
>NZ_JBNFOJ010000497.1:0-1177 GCF_057364705.1 Brevundimonas sp. CURTG3B2_SDJG | reverse complement strand
CCGGTCCGCCCGGCCGGCCCGCCCCGTCCGCCTGGGTCAGCAGTTGGAAGGTGCGTTCGGCGGCGCGCAGGTCGCCGCCCCGCAGGCCCAGGTCCGCGTCGACGACGCCGACCAGCGTCAGGCGCGGGAAGTTATGGCCTTTCGCGGCGGCCTGGGTCGCCACCAGGATGTCGATCTCGCCGTCGGCCATGGCCTGGATCAAGGCGCGGGCCGACTTGCCGTCCGGCACGGTGTCCGAGCTGAACACCGCCGTCCGCGCCTGGGGAAACAGCTGGCGCACCTCCTCCTCGACCCGCTCGACCCCGGGACCGACCGAGACGAGCGAGTCTTCCGCTCCGCATGACGGGCAATGGCGGGGGCGCGCCATGGAGAAGCCGGTCAGGTGGCAGACCAGCCGGCCGGTGTAGCGGTGCTCGACCAGCCAGCTGTCGGTGTCCGGCGCGGTCAGCCGGTGCCCGCACGCCCGGCACAGCACCACCGGCGCATAGCCGCGGCGGTTCAGGAACAGCAGCGTCTGCTCGCTCTTGGCGAAGGTCTCGGCGATCGCCTCGCGCAAGGGCTGCGACAGCCAGGTCTGGGGATCGGGCGGCGCCTCGCGCAGGTCCAGAAGCCGGATGTCGGGCAACACCGCCGCGCCATGCCGCGCGCCCAGCTTCAGCCAGCCATAGCGGCCTTGTCGGGCGTTCCACAGCGTCTCCAGCGAGGGCGTGGCCGAGGCCAGGACCACCGTCGCGCCCTCGATCCGGGCCCGCGCCACCGCCAGATCGCGCCCGTGGTAGACCAGCCCCTCCTCCTGTTTGAACGAGCCGTCGTGCTCTTCGTCGACCACGATCAGGCGCAGATTGGCGTAGGGCAGGAACAGCGCCGAGCGCGCGCCGACGACGATGGAGCAGCGGCCGGCCTGGACCGCCTCCCAGACCTGCCGGCGCCTTGGCGGGGCGACGCCCGAGTGCCATTCCGCCGGCGCCGCGCCGAACCGGGCCGCGATCCGCTCGATGACGGCCTGGGTAAGCGCGATCTCGGGCAGCAGGATCAGGACCTGGGCTGTCGGATCGGCCCTCAGCGCGCGCGCCGCCGCCTCGAGATAGGCCTCGGTCTTGCCCGACCCGGTCACCCCGTCCAGCAGGAACGGCCGGAACCCGCCAGCCGTCACGGCCTGGCCGATCTCGCCCGCCGC
>NZ_JBNFOJ010000496.1:0-1178 GCF_057364705.1 Brevundimonas sp. CURTG3B2_SDJG | reverse complement strand
CGCCGACCGCCTGATGCCCGCCGACCTCTCCGGCGCCAGCCTGAAGAACGCCGACCTGTCCGGCGCTGACCTCAAGCGCGCCAACCTGGCCGGCGCGACCTCAGCCGCGCCATCCTGCGCGGCGCCTGCCTGCGCCAGGCCGATCTCCAGGACGCGCTCACGCTGGGCGCCCACGGGCTCGAGCTCGCCGGGCAGCCCGCCTGACACGAAAAAGGGGCGACGCATCGCGCCGCCCCTTCGTCAGGCGTCTTGGGTGACGACCCTTAGGCCGCCTTGGCCTTCTTGCCCTCGATCAGCTTGGAGCCGGTGCCGATCTCGATGCGGCGGGGCTTCAGGGCCTCGGGCAATTCTCGAACCAGCTCGATCGACAGCAGGCCGTTCTGCAGGTCGGCGGTCTTCACCACCACATAGTCGGCCAGCTGGAACCGGCGCTCGAAGTCGCGCTCGGCCAGGCCGCGGTGCAGGAAGTTGCGCTCGGCGGAGCCCTCATCGTTGGCGGTCTTGCGGCCGGTGACGGTGAGCAGGTTCTCCTTCACCTCGATGTTCAGCTCATCGGGCTTGAAGCCGGCGACGGCGATCTCGATGCGATAGGCGTTCTCGCCCGTGGTCTCGATGTTGTAGGGCGGCCAGCCGTTCTCCTGATGGGTAGCGGCGGCGCTTTCCAGCAGGCCGGCCAGGCGGTCGAAGCCGACGGCCGAACGATACAGCGGCGAGAAATCATAGGTACGCATGGTCATCCTCCTGAGGATCAGCAAGGTGAGCCGGCCCCGCGGTTTTCAGCCCGGACCGGCGGTGGGTGTTCAGTCCGGTCGGCCCGCATTCGGCCCCGTCCGGTCTGGAGGACCCGACATCGGCGTCCTCGCGACAGGAGGTGGGATGTCCGCGCGCCGGTTCAAGAGCCCCTCCCTGGCCACGTTCAAGGGCGCGTGATTTCGTCGCTTCGAGGGAGAACGCGGCTTGCCCGCGAAGCTTCGGGGGTCAGGTCCCGGCTCACTCCCCGAGGCCTTCGAAGGAAGACGTCCATGCGCCTGACCGCACTCGCCGTGACCGCGGCCTTGCTCGCTCCCGCCCCCGCGCTGGCCCAGGCCCTGCCCCCGATGCCGACGCTGGACGAGACCCCCGCCCAGCGCACCGCCGCCGCGCCGCCATGGCCCCGCCCCGTCCTGCAGGAGGACGCC
>NZ_JBNFOJ010000495.1:0-1193 GCF_057364705.1 Brevundimonas sp. CURTG3B2_SDJG | reverse complement strand
GCCTGGCGCGCGCGGCGGCGGGTCTGCCGCAGGACCGGGCCCGGGGCCGATGGCGGCCCGACGCTGGCGCGGCGCAAGCGGACGTGATGAACACGTTCCGGGCGATCTCTCAGCTCCGTCATGGCCGGGCTTGTCCCGGCCATCCAGGGACTCCGAACCCGCCAGAGATTCGCGTTTCGATCTTCCGCGTTAATGGATGGCCGGGACAAGCCCGGCCATGACGGTCCTTCGGAAGTCGCCAAATATCCAACGCGAACCCGGCCAGCAAAAAGGACCGCCCCTTCCGGAGCGGCCCTTTCCATTGTTCAGCCTTGGCGGCTTCGTCAGGCGCGAGCCCCCAAGAGGGCGGAGGTCGCGTTCATCCGGGCCGCGCGCGGCGTGAGACAATGAGACATTCGACCACCTCCTTTCGTTGTTGAAACAGTGCGTTGGAGATGGGGGCGAAGTCGGGGGCGTCAAGGGGTGAAGGAAGCGCCGGAAACGGACGCGCTGGAGGCCCGCCATGGGTGGAAAGCGGTCGTTGGTCCGGTAGAGTGCCTAGATGAAGTTTGGCGAACTCAAATCCATCGGGCACAACATCGCTGACTCGCTCGGGAGCGGGATATGCCTCCTCGTCGGCTACTATGAGATCGACATCTTTGCCGAGGCAGCGAGCTCGCCCGCCGGATATATCGAGGTGAACTTCCTGACTGGAACCAGTTCAGGCAGCCCAACGTCTCCAACCCTAAGCAAGGTCATCAAGCTCTATCGAGATGCCCTTGATCGACTTTGCGCGAGCCACGGCACGACTCCGTCAGCCTTTGCCGCTCTAACTGCTCGCTTCGCGGTCGATAGCAGATACGGGGGGCATTTCACCGTCACTGTCGAAGACCAGTTGGGCCGCCGGTCGACCGACGAATATCTCGGCATACCGGGCCGTAGGCTGAAGGTCCGCTAAGGGTCGAGAACAGTCGTTGGGCATGCGACTCGACCCTCCCCGCGCCGGCTTGCGGCGTCCCGTGTAACCGGTTACGCACGGTGAAGCTTGGAAGACGCTCGATGGATCGACGCACGGTTCTGGGGTGGGTCGGCGGCGCCGGTCTGGCGTCCTTGACCGGATGCGCGACGGGCGCGACGGCCGTGGCCGCCGATCTGCTGGCGGCGGTGGAGATGGACGCGCGCCGGGCGTCGCGATCGGCGTCCGACTGGGAGAT
>NZ_JBNFOJ010000494.1:0-1201 GCF_057364705.1 Brevundimonas sp. CURTG3B2_SDJG | reverse complement strand
CTTGCCCGGCGTCGCCGGCGCGTTGCGCGGCGCGCGGCCGCGCCCCTTGGACCCCGGAGCCGCGCCGCGTTTTGCTGACGGGTTCGAACTCTGTCGCCGACCGCCGCGAACTACCGCGGGCATGAGGCGTCCTCCACCATCCACCGGACCAGGTCTTTGTACGCCATCCCCACATGGGCGGCCTGCTCGGGGACGAGCGAGGTCGGCGTCATGCCGGGCTGGGTGTTGACCTCCAGAAGGACCAGAACGTCCTTAACATCGTCATAACGAAAGTCGGATCGTGAAACCCCTCGGCAACCAAGAGCCCGGTGGGCCAGTTCGGATTCGCGCAGCGCCGCCTCGAACACGTGCGGCGGCAGGTCGGCCGGCAGCTTGTGAATGGAGCCCCCGGGCGCGTACTTGGCCTCGTAGTCGTAGAAGCCCTTGACCGGGGTGATGTCGGTCACCGTCAGCGCACGCGGCCCCGAAGCTTCGCCGAGAACCGCCACCGCCAACTCCGGCCGGGAATGTAAGGCTCGACCATCACCTGGTCGCCGTAGGTCCAGTCGGCGGAGCCGACCTCCGTCTGCGGGCCGTTGGCCCCCTCGGGCACCAGGTACACGCCCACCGAAGACCCCTCGGCGTTGGGTTTGACGATGTAGGGCGGGGCGATGACGTGCCGGCGCGCCACCTCGAACCGGTCGAACAGGCCGCCGGCGGGGACCGCGATCCCGGCCGCCCGCAGGATCGACTTGGTCTTGTCCTTGTCCATGGTGATGGCCGAGGCCAGCACGCCGGAATGGGTGTAGGGAATCTGCAGCGTCTCCAGGATGCCCTGGACGCAGCCGTCCTCGCCCCATTCGCCGTGCAGGGCGTTCAGCGCCACGTCGGGGTTCAGCTCGGCCAGCACCTGAGCCAGATCCCGCCCGGCGTCGACGCGGGTGACGCGCGCCACCTGCCCTTCCAAGGCCTTGGCGCACTGCTCGCCGGAGCTCAGCGAGACCTCGCGCTCAGACGACAGCCCCCCCATCAGGACGGCGACGTGCAGGTCGGAAAGCGGGCGGGTCATGACGGGCTCCGGTACAGTCACCGCAATGCGGCAAACGTCCTTAACAGCCTGTCAACACATGGTGGCCCGGGACCGATGACAAGCGGGTGAGCGTCAGGCCGCCCGCGCCGTCGCCGCGTCCGCCGCGCGCGGCAGGACCAGGGTCAGTCGGCC
>NZ_JBNFOJ010000493.1:0-1202 GCF_057364705.1 Brevundimonas sp. CURTG3B2_SDJG | reverse complement strand
GGCCCTGGGGCGTCAGCAGGCCGCCTCGCCCGCGCGCCAGCGCCACCGCGCGACCCTCGAACCCCGGCAGGCGGGTCGTGGCCTCGGGGGACTGGACGTTGCCGGAGAAGGCGATCCCGGACATGTCGCCCAGCACCCGGATCGGGCGGGCGTTGTCGCGGTTGACGATCAGGTTGTCGGCGATGCGGGTGGCCACAGGCGGGGCCGACCGCTCCGCGTCCATCCCGGCGCCCAGGAAGATCTGCCCGGCGTCGACGATGGTGTTGTTCTCGACCACCGTGTCCGACACCTGGACGTAGCGGTTCAAGGGCGAATTCGGCACGCCGTACATCACCGTCAGGGCGCTGGCGAAGCCCTCGCCCCTCAGCCCTTCCATGTAGTTGTTGCGCACCGTCTGGCGCCGGTTGATCACCCGGATTCCGCCGGTGTTCGGCACGCCGTTGCCGATGAAGACGTTGTCCTCGACCAGATTGCCGTCGCCGTGGCGCAGCACCAGGGCGCCGCGCGATTCGAAGAAGACGTTGCCGCGATAGACGTTCGCGCCCGACTTGTTGGAGACGACCTCCACCTCGCCGTCGCAATGCTCGAACCAATTGGCCGTCACGGTGGTGAAGGAGTCCGACGCGGAATCGTGGCTGGTGCCGATCCGGATGGTCTCCCCGCCGTTCGAGCCCAGGTTGGGGCGCCGGCCGAAGTAGTTGTGGTCGATCAGGTGGCGGTTCTCCAGGCCCTGTTCCTCGTCACGGACCACCACCAGGGTGGTCCCGGCGTTGGTCTTGCCCGCCAGATGGTTGTGGTCGAACCGATTGTGATGACCGTACAGGGCGACCCAGTTGTCGGAATCGGCGCGCCGGGGCTTGGAGAAGCCGTCGATCACGACGCCGGTCACGCGGCTGTAGTTGGCCCGCCGCGCGCGGCTCTGGCGGAACGAGATCACCTCGCCGGTCGGCGACCAGCCGTCCCGGAACACCAGGTTGGAGACGACCAGGTTCTCGCCGGCCATGCGCAGATTGGACTGGCCGGTCAGGACGACGCCGCCGGGGGTCTGGGCCGTCAGGGTGATGGGACTGCCCTGTCGGCCTTCGCCGGTGAACAGAATCGTGGAACGTCCCGCCATTCGCCGTCGGCCAGCACGATCCGGTCGGCCGGGCCGCGCGGCCCGCGCCGCGGCGGCGTACTCGGCCTGGGTCCGCACCACCGTG
>NZ_JBNFOJ010000492.1:0-1202 GCF_057364705.1 Brevundimonas sp. CURTG3B2_SDJG | reverse complement strand
GTGCGCCTGCTCAGCGCCGGCGACGCGGCCGCCAGGGCCGAACTGCAGCGCTGCCGCGCCAGGACGCCCCGGTTGGGCTGACGAAACCTCACCGCCGCTGGCGCCTCGGGACGCTCGGACGTAGCGTGACTCCCAGTGGGATCCGGGGAGCTTGGGATGAAGTCGATTTCCCTTTCTGTGGCCGCATGCGCGGCCCTGATCATGGCTTTCGCGGCGTTCCCCGCCGCCGCCTCGCAGGAGCCGCGGGTGGGTCAGGCGCAGGTCTATCGCTCGCTGCTGCCTTCCGACATGACCGCCTTGTTGAACGGGATGGGCTATGCCTCGGTGAAGAAGGCCGAAGGCGGCCGCTACGACATCGAGACCGCCGAAGGCTTCAAGTTCTCTGTCGAGCTGGCCGTCTGCGACGTCGAGGGCGGCCCGGCCGGATGCCTGGGCGTGAGCGCCTACGCGACCTGGGGGATGGACGCCGCCGACCGGACCAAGCTGACCCCGGTGATCGATCGGTTCAACAACCACTACCGCATCGGCAAGGCGCTCTTCCTGGACGACAGCGTCTATGCCGAACGCTATCTGACCACCGATGGGGGCGTGACCCTCCAACATGTCATCGACGAGTTGGACGAGTTCGTCTCCGCCACGCCAGCTGGGCGCGATGATGCATGAGGTCTTGGGCGACTAGGGGCACGGTCAAGTCGAACCACCGCCGCGGCGCTGCGTTTGCTCAGGACTCTCCCGGGACACGTCGTTCGTCCCGAAGCGGGACGGCCGGAGACATCACGCCCATGTTCGAGTTCGGTCGAGACCTGAGGAAGCTTTTCGACAAGGCGCGCGAAAGCGACGATCTCGGCTGGCTGGAGCTGGTCGGCGTCGATCTGGTCGCCAGCGAGGCCCGGCGCGAGACCATCGACGCGGGCCGGGTGTCCAATCCTCGCCCGTTCGACAGCTGGATGCGCGCCTCCGCCCTCTGGCGTGAACACGCCCGCCGGACAGGAGAAAGGGCCAGCCTGGATCGCGCCGCATCGGCCGCCTCGGATGCGGCGCGGCACACCACGGTCAACGACCAGACCGCGGCCGCGGCGATCGAATCCGGCCAGATTCATCTGCTGCGCTTCGATTTGTTCGGCGGCCCCTCGATGCTCGCCGCGGCCCTCTCCGACGTGCAAGGGCTGACCGCCGAAGCGCCCGGCGACGCGGTCCGCCGC
>NZ_JBNFOJ010000491.1:0-1214 GCF_057364705.1 Brevundimonas sp. CURTG3B2_SDJG | reverse complement strand
AGGTCCTGCGTCCCGGGGTCGAGCGGCGGGTGGCCCACGGCCTGGACGCCATGCGCCTGGCCGCCGGCCTGGCGGTGCGCTTCGTCCCCCTGGCCCGCCGGCTGGAGCCCTCGGCCTTCGTCGAGACCATCGCCCGCGCGCTCCAGCTGGAGCTGGACATGCGGCTCGAGGCCGCCGCCGCCTCCGAACTGGGCGAGATCATGAGGAAGGGCGCCGGCGACCTGGGCGGCCACATGACCGCCCCCGCCGTGGTCTGGGACGGCGTCGGCAAGCGGGTCCTGACCTTGGAGTGGGCGCCGGGCCTGCCCCTGACCGACCCCCGCGCGGTCGAGCAGACCGGCCTGGACGTCAACGCCCTGGCGGACCACGTCGTCCGCGCCTTCCTGTCCCAGGCGCTGGACCATGGCGCCTTCCACGCCGACCTGCACGAGGGCAACCTGTTCTGCCACGCGCCGGCCGAGCTGACGGCGATCGACTTCGGCATCGTCGGGCGCCTGGGCCCGTCCGAGCGGCGCTATCTGGCCGAAATCCTGTGGGGCTTCATCAGCCGCGACTATGAGCGCATCGCCCGCGTCCACTTCGAGGCTGGCTACGTGCCGCCCGAACATTCGGTCGAGGCCTTCGCCCAGGCGCTGCGCGCGGTCGGCGAGCCCGTCATCGGCAAACAGGCCTCGCAGGTGTCGATGGGTCGCCTGCTGGGCCAGCTGTTCGAGATCACCGACCTGTTCGACATGCATCTGCGGCCCGAACTGATCCTGCTGCAGAAGACCATGGTGTCGGTCGAGGGCGTCGCGCGGCGACTGAACCCCGATCACGACCTGTGGGCCGCCGCCCAGCCCGTGGTCGAACGCTGGATCCGGCGAGAGCTGGGCCCCCAGGCCCAGATCCGCGACGCCCTGGACGAACTGCGCGCGACCCTGAAGGCGTTGGCGAAGCTGGCGCAGAACCCGCCCCAGGCCCAGACCGTCATCCTGCGCGAAACCCGCACGCCCGCCTGGGTGATCGTCGGCGTCACCGTTGCGATCGGCGCTTCGGCGGCCGCCCTTGTTCTGTCGCTTTTGGCCCGCCATCGTCTGATCCCGCTCCCGGAGACGAATGCATGAAATCGCTTCTGATTCGCCGCCGCCCTGGTCCTCTCGCCCGCGGCGGCGCAGGCCAGGTGGCCGCCGGCTCGGTCCCCAACACCTTCGATCGGCCCGCCCAGGCCGCGCCCC
>NZ_JBNFOJ010000490.1:0-1217 GCF_057364705.1 Brevundimonas sp. CURTG3B2_SDJG | reverse complement strand
CGGGCCCCCGGCGAAAGGCCCGCCGCGACGCCTTCCGGATCACCCGGCGCCCGCACCCATAGGCGCAGGTCGCCGCCTCCGCCCGGGCCCTCGCCCGCCGGACGCCCTCGGCCTCGACCACGTCGTCCGAGTCCCGAAGCCGGCCGTATCGGACAGGGTGACGGCGTAGCCGCCGATCACCAGTTCGGCGTCCAGCACGTCGCGGGTGGTGCCCGCGATCGGCGTGACGATCGCCGCCTCGCGGGCGACCAGGGCGTTGAACAGCGACGACTTGCCGGCGTTGGTCTCGCCGATCAGGACGATCCGATAGCCCTCGCGCACCCGCTCCCCCCGCCCGGCGTCCGCCAGCGCCGCCTTCAGATCGACGATCAGGCCGTCCAGAATGGGGCCGGCGGTCCGCGCCAGATTGTCCGGCACCTCTTCGTCGGGGAAGTCGATCTCGGCCTCGACCAGGGCCAGGGCCTTCAGCAGATCCCGTCGGAAGCCGGCGTAGGCCTGGCTCAGCGCGCCGTCCAGCTGGCCCAGCGCCTGCCCCGCCTGGGCGCTGGTCTCGGCGTCGATCAGGTCGGCGACAGCCTCGGCCTGGGCCAGGTCCATGCGGCCGTTCTCGAACGCCCGCCGGGTGAATTCCCCGGGGTCGGCCGGGCGCAGGCCCAGGGCGATCAAGGCCCGGCTGGCCGCCTCGACCACCGCCCGGCCGCCATGCAGGTGTAGCTCCGCGCAGTCCTCGCCGGTATAGGAGTTCGGCCCCGGAAAGCGCAGCACCAGCGCCTGGTCGATGACGCTGCCGTCGTGCCTCAGCATCCGCAGGGCGGCCACGCGCGGCTTGAGGCCCGCCGCGCCCAGGGCGGCGGCCGCCGGAGACGCCCAGGACCCCCCGGATCCGCTAGGGGATTGCGTAGCAGGCCCTGCATCACCGCGCCCGCCAGGCCCAGCGCCGCGCCGACCATCAGGGCCGTGGCGGCGCGGGGAGCCCTCACCTGCCACAAGACCTCGGCCGGACCGGATGACGGATCGCGGAACGCCTCGGCGAACTGGCCGGCGTCGAAAGCGGTTTTCGCCGAAGACGACGGCGAGCGCGACGGCCGCCAGGATCGCGATCGCCAGCAGCAGCGAGAGACGGGCTTCCCGGTTCATGGCGCCGTGGCTTCCAGCATCGCGGCCGCGTCCGCGGCGAACCAGGCCGGACAGGTCAGGGCGGCGGCCGGCAGGCGGGC
>NZ_JBNFOJ010000489.1:0-1219 GCF_057364705.1 Brevundimonas sp. CURTG3B2_SDJG | reverse complement strand
ATGGCCAAGGAAAAGTTCGAACGCACGAAGCCGCACTGCAACATCGGCACGATCGGTCACGTTGACCACGGCAAGACGACGCTGACGGCGGCGATCACGATGACGCTGGCGAAGGCGGGTGGCGCCAAGGCGATGAACTACGCCGACATCGACGCGGCTCCGGAAGAGAAGGCGCGCGGCATCACGATCAACACGGCGCACGTGGAATATGAGACGGCCAACCGTCACTACGCGCACGTGGACTGCCCGGGCCACGCCGACTACGTGAAGAACATGATCACGGGCGCCGCGCAGATGGACGGCGCGATCCTGGTGGTTTCGGCGGCCGACGGCCCGATGCCGCAGACGCGCGAGCACATCCTGCTGGCCCGTCAGGTCGGCGTGCCGGCGCTGGTGGTGTTCATGAACAAGGTCGACCTGGTCGACGACGAGGAGCTGCTGGAGCTGGTGGAGATGGAAGTGCGCGAGCTGCTTTCGTCGTACCAGTTCCCGGGCGACGACATTCCGATCACCAAGGGCTCGGCCAAGGCCGCGACCGACGGGGTGAACCCGGAGATCGGCGAGCAGCGCGTGCTGGAGCTGATGCAGACGGTGGACGACTACATCCCGCAGCCGGAGCGTCCGATCGACCTGCCGTTCCTGATGCCGGTGGAAGACGTCTTCTCGATCTCGGGCCGCGGCACGGTGGTGACGGGTCGGGTCGAGCGCGGCATCGTCAAGGTCGGCGAGGAAGTCGAGATCGTCGGCATTCGTCCGGTGCAGAAGACGACCTGCACGGGCGTGGAGATGTTCCGCAAGCTGCTGGACCAGGGCCAGGCGGGCGACAACGTGGGCGTGCTGCTGCGCGGCACCAAGCGCGAGGACGTCGAGCGCGGCCAGGTGCTGTGCAAGCCGGGCTCGATCACCCCGCACACCAAGTTCGTGGCCGAGGCCTACATCCTGACCAAGGAAGAGGGCGGCCGTCACACGCCGTTCTTCACCAACTACCGTCCGCAGTTCTACTTCCGCACCACCGACGTGACCGGCATCGTGCACCTGAAGGAAGGCGTGGAGATGATCATGCCCGGCGACAACGCCGAGCTGAACGTCGAGCTGATCACCCCGATCGCCATGGAAGAGAAGCTGCGCTTCGCCATCCGCGAAGGCGGCCGCACGGTTGGAGCCGGCGTGGTCTCCAAGATCACCGAGTAATCGGGCGATACCAGTAAACGCGTAACAG
>NZ_JBNFOJ010000488.1:0-1221 GCF_057364705.1 Brevundimonas sp. CURTG3B2_SDJG | reverse complement strand
GCCCCCGGCAACCGGGCCGGCCTCGGCGACTGGGCCAGTCGAATGACGCCCCCGGCGGTCGCGGCCGCCGCGAAGGTCAGGCCGACGACGGCCCCAGAATGAATTCCTTGCGCTTCACCATGGGTGTTCTGCGATCCTCTCGTCGGGCGGCGTATGCGCCCGTTGGGTCCTTGATATAGAGCGCGAGCCCTTCGCGCCAACGCTCAGGGGCGAGAGTTGGGTCCCGCGCGATGTCAGTCGTCAGACGGCTTTGCGTCAGGATCGCGGCGAAGATCGCCGTTCGCGAGAATATCGGCCAGGCGAGCCTCTTCCTCGGGCGAAAGCGGCGCGGATTCGTCCGCCCGGCGGCGCGAGACGGCCAGCAGCAGGGCGCCGGCCAGCAAGAGGGCGACGAGGGGGCCGAACCACAGCAGCCAGGTCCCCAGGCGGACCGGCGGCTGGAACAGGACGAAGTCGCCGTAGCGGGCGACCAGATCCTGCTTCACCTCGGCGTCGGTGCGGCCCGCGGCGATCTGGTCCCGGACCAGGCGGCGCATGTCCGAGGCGATGCTGGCGGGGCTGTCGGCGATGGCCTCGTGCTGGCAGACCACGCAGCGGATGTCGTCGAACAGGCGCTGGGCGCGGGCTTCCTGGGCGGCGTCGGGCAGTGGCCGGTCGGGCGGCGGGACCGGCTCGGCGGCGATCAGACCGACGGCGGCGACGGCGATCAACAGCGCGCGCTTCATGCCGCCTTCCTTCCGCCCGCGCCCAGCCGCAGCCGGCGGTCCATCAGCGACAGCAGACCGCCTAGGGCCATGATCGCGGGCCCTAGGAAGATCAGACGCGCCCAGGGGTTCCACCAGACGCGGACGCTCCAGGCTGGCGCGCCCTGAGCCGTCTGCGCCCGTTCGCCCAGCACGACGTAGACGTCGTCCAGGCCCCGGAAGTCCAGGCCGACCTCGGTCGTGGTCTGCCCGCCGGCGGGAAGAAGCGGCGCTCGGCCGTGACTTCGCGCGTGCGGCCGCCGGCGACCTCGACGGTGAAACGCCCGCGTTCGGCCAGGTAGTTGGGACCTTCGACGATGCGGACGTCGTCGAGGCGGACGACGTAGCGACCGGCCTCGACCGCCTGGCCCATGGCCGCGACGCGGGCGGCCTCGACGCGGAAGCCGGTCTCAACCACCGCGCCCAGGACGAAGACGCCCAGGCCCGCGTGGGCCAGGGTCATGCCCCAGGGCGCCCA
>NZ_JBNFOJ010000487.1:0-1253 GCF_057364705.1 Brevundimonas sp. CURTG3B2_SDJG | reverse complement strand
CGCGGCGGACGGCGGCCAGGGCCGGGTCGCCTTCGCCCAGGTCGAGGACGGCGACCACCTGCCAGCCCTTGGGGCCGGCGCACGCAGTCGCACGAGATGGCGGCGCCTTCCGCGGCGGTCTCCCGGCCGCTCTCTCTCAGGCTGGAGATGTGCAGCAGTACGTCCTTCAGGTCGGTCAGGCCCGGATCGTCGGGGACGATGAACCCGTATCCCTTACCCGGATCGAACCATTTGACGCGCCCCGCGATACGCACCGCGGTCGCCGTCTCAGCAGCCTCGTAGTCCGACACAACTTTCCCCCTGCCCGCGCGCGTTGCGGACACCGACGCTTATTTAACACGGTTCGTTGAAGCGCTGAAAAGCAAAAACGACCATTTCTAGGAGTTGAGCGGACATTTTTTTCAACCCACCCGGTCGCACGGCCCCTATCGGACCGCGAACCGCTCGGCGCGCGCGGCTTCAAGGGCAGGGTTTGCCGATCAACTTGGGGTTATTTTGGAGATTCGCGCTCCGGCGGCGCGCAGGCTCGCGACGATGCGGCGAATCCCCCCGCCGTCCCGGTCCCATCGATGTGAGGGAAAGGCCCCGCGTGGCAGTCCCTAGGGGAATCGAACCCCTCTTTTCAGGTTGAAAACCTGACGTCCTAACCGATAGACGAAGGGACCGCTGCGCGGGGAAGCGGCGATATAGCCGCCGATTCCGAAGGGTGCAAGCGGCTCATGCGGACTTTTTGAAATCCCGGCGGTCAGCTTGGCCGAAGCCCGGCGTTCAGCCCGCCATCCGCGGATCCGCCACGTCCTCGATCTCGAACTGCACGCCGCGCCGGCCGTTCCAGTCGTCGGCCTTCAGCCGTCCGGCCACGCTCAAGCCGCCCTGCCCGGCCAGCAGCGCTTTGCCCCAGGGCAGATCCGCGCAGCGCCAGGCGATGGCCTTCACCGAGGCGCCGTCCGCCCCGACCAGCCGGCAGCGCACATGGCCGCCGTTCATGGCGACCGGCTCGTGCACGGCCACGTGCTCCAGGGCGAACAGGGGCTCGGGGTTAGCGGGGCCGAAGGGCGCCAGCCGCTCGAATTGTTCGAACAGGGCCCGGGTCGCCGTGCCCGGATCGACGAGCGCGTCGATCTCGACCGCGTCCAGGGCTTCCGCCGCCGCCTGCTCGCCCGCCATGCGGTCATTCAGGAAGTCCCGCAGCCGCCCGATCTCGCCCGCCCTCACCGTCAGGCCCGCGGCCATGGCGTGGCCGCCGCCGGCCA
>NZ_JBNFOJ010000486.1:0-1255 GCF_057364705.1 Brevundimonas sp. CURTG3B2_SDJG | reverse complement strand
CGTCGGCCCCTCCTGACCGGCTTCGCCCGTTCTGTGGCCGTCCCCATCGGCCTTTGGGGGGGGCGAGTGGGGGAGGTGGGGGTCGACGCGGCGCGTAGGCCCTGACCTCGGCGCGGGAGAGGGGAATCCTCTACCGCCCCGGCGGATCAGTTCGTCGGCGAGGGCGGCGGTCAGGTAGCCGTCGGCGACGCGGCCGTTGGCGATCTGCCAGCGGCGCAGGGCGGCGCGGGTGTTGGAGCCGATCACGCCGTCGACGCCCTGGGTGTCGTAGCCCATGGCGGTCAGGGCGCGCTGGGCGCCGATGCGCTGGTCGCGCGACAGGGGCGCGTCGTCGGGCCAGGGGGTGGCGAGGCCCGGCTTGCCCTGGACGCCGTCGGCGGTCAGGCCGATGGCCAGGGCGTAGCTGACCGAGTTGTTGTACTCGCGGATGACGTAGTGGTTGGGCAGGGCCAGGAAGGCCGGGCCGCGGGCGCCCTGGGGCAGGAGGATCGTGGCGTTCTCGGCCGCCTCGGCGTCGTTGGGCGCGCCGCCGCGGGCCAGGGTCACCCCCTTGGAGGCCCAGTAGCGCCACGGATGGCGCGGACCCTCGGCTTCCGAATAGTCGAAGCCCGCGGGAAGGACGACCTCGTAGCCCCAGGTCTGGCCGCGCTTCCACCCGGCCTGGGCCAGCAAGTTCGCCGCAGACGCCAGGGCGTCGGCGTCCGAGCTCCAGATGTCGACCAGGCCGTCGCCGGTCTGATCGACGCCCAGGCGCAGGTAGTTGTCGGGCATGAACTGGGTCTGGCCCATCGCCCCGGCCCAGCTGCCCTTCAGACCGGCGCGGGCCCGGCGGCCGTCCACGACGATGTCGAGCGCGTTCTTCAGCTGCCCTTCGGCCCAGTCGCGGCGGCGGCGTCGTAGGCCAGGGTGGCCAGAGAGCGGATGACGTCGTAGTCGCCCTGGACCTGGCCGAAGGCGGATTCCTGAGCCCAGACGCCGACCAGGATCTCGGACGGGACGCCGTAGCGCTGGACCACGTTCCACGGCACGCGGTCGACGCGCTGGCGGGCCTGGGCGATGCGGGTGGCGGTGACGGCGTTCTGGACATAGGCGCCGGCCGGGCGGCTGAACTCGGGTTGATTGCGGTCCAGGCGGATGACCGAGGGGTCGGGCGTCAGGCCGGCCAGCTCGCGCTCGTACTGGGCGCGCCGGGCGCCGCCGTGGCGGGCGAGAAAGCCCTGCTTCCAGCCCTCAAAGCCGGCTTGATCCACCGCCG
>NZ_JBNFOJ010000485.1:0-1260 GCF_057364705.1 Brevundimonas sp. CURTG3B2_SDJG | reverse complement strand
CGCGCGCGCGGCGCGGTTGGGGCGGGCGTCGGTCCTTTGCTCCTCTGCGGGAGGCTGACAGGCGCTCAGCGCCAGGACGGCCATCGACACGACGGCCAGCCGCGAAAGTGAACTCATGACCCGTCTTTCCCCTCCGACGCCTGCTCCCGGTCGATCGCCGCGATCACCTCGCTGGAGGTGACGGAACGCGCAGGCCGCACCGGCAGGCCTGCGGCATTCAACACGCCCGCGGTCCAGTGGTTGCACAGGCGACCGATCCAGAAATGCTCCCGGCTGGCGTAGAAGCGGGCGTCGTCGCCGGCGCGGCGGGCGGCGACCCGCGCGGCTCCGGACGACAGGTCCAGCGAGCGCTCCACATGCGCCGCCATCCGTTCGAACCCCGCGGGCGACAGGCGGAAACTGCGGGTGTCCTTGCCGGGCAGGTCCGGGGCCGGGTCCAGCATGATCACCGAGGCGTTGCCGGGCCGGAAGAAGGCCCGGGCGCCGTCCGGCAGACGGTCCGTCATCGGGCTCTGGTCGACGTAGAATTTGGCGTCGCCCCAGCCGATCAGGATCCAGTCGCCCGGCGGCAAGGCGCGAACCGCCTCGGCCAGCGGCCCGGGACGGGCCTCCAGCGCGGCGCGCGGGACGGCCAGGTCGGTGTGGAAGCCGTTGTCCAACAGATGCGCCTCGACCCCCGGCGCGTCGGACGCGGCGGCCCACAAGGCGCGGTCCCCAGGGGACGTCCAGGTCCAGAGCGCGGCCAGCCAGCCCAGGGCGGCGGCCAGGACGACCCACCGCAGGCCGGTGGACTCTCGACGGACTTTCTTCATCGGGCGCGGAAACTCCAGACGCCGCACAGGGCGTTCGCCGGCGCTTCGGCGCCGACAATGATCCGTTCACGGAACAGCATCATGTCCACTCGGTCGCCTCGGTGCAGCAGGGCGACGACGCCCGGCGCCCGCCCGGCGCACAGGGGCGACGGGACGCCTCTCCGGCCGCGCTCCGCCGGGACCACCCGGCGCAACTCGATCTGGGCGTCCTCACGGGCGTCCAGCCGCGCGGCGAACGTCTGGCCCACGGCGAAGAACTCCTGGCCCGAGGCGATGCGGAGCGGTTGGGTTCGGAGAACGCCGCCGGTCTCCAACCGGATCATGGCGCCGGTGAAGCCCACGCCCCCGACCGCGGCGCGAGTCGCCTCGTCGGCGGCGTGAACTCCCCCGGCCAGGATGCTGTCGCCGGATGAAGCCGCCGTCGGTCCGCCAGCTCCGGCCGCGGCGG
>NZ_JBNFOJ010000484.1:0-1276 GCF_057364705.1 Brevundimonas sp. CURTG3B2_SDJG | reverse complement strand
GGCGGCGGCCAGGGCGTGGCGGAGCGCGCCGACGATGAGGCCGCGGACCAAGGCCGGGTCGCGGAAGCGGACCTCGGCCTTGGCGGGGTGGACGTTCACGTCGACGTAGAGCGGGTCGATGTCGAGGAACAGCACCGCCGCAGGATGGCGGTCGCGGGCCAGGAAGTCGGCGTAGGCGCCGCGCAGCGCGCCCTGCAGCAGGCGGTCGCGCACGGGGCGGCCGTTGACGAACAGATACTGGTGGGCCGCGTTGCCGCGCGAATAGGTGGGCAGGCCCGCGTAGCCGCTGAGGCGGACGCCGTCGCGTTCCTGATCGATCAGGAGCGCATTGGCCTCGAAGTCGCGGCCCAGCAGGGCGGCCAGGCGCTTCAGGCGGCCTTGGTCGCCGGGGTGTTCGGCGGGCAGGCGCAGGGTGGTCCGGCCGTCCAGGTCCAGGGTGAAGGCGACGGCCTCGTGCGCCATGGCCTGGCGCTTGATCTCTTCCGAGATGGCCATGGCCTCGGCGCGCTCGGACTTCATGAACTTCAGCCGGGCGGGGGTGGCGTAGAAGAGGTCGCGGACCTCGACGCGGGCGCGTGCGGGCCGGGGAAACCGGCAGGGGCCGGACCGGGCGCTGGTCGCCGCCCTCGACGGTGATGGCGTGGGCGTCCAGACCGGGCGCACGGCTGGTGATGGTCAGGCGGGCGACCGAGCCGATGGAGGGCAGGGCCTCGCCGCGGAAGCCCAGGGTCGAGATGCGCAGCAGGTCGACGTCGCCGGCGTCGTCGGGCTCGAGCTTGGAGGTGGCGTGCCTCTCGACCGCCAGGGCCAGCTGGTCGGCGGCCATGCCGTGGCCGTCGTCGGCGATGAGGATGCGGGTCAGGCCGCCGCCGTCGGCCTGGATCTCAACGCGGGTCGCGCCGGCGTCCAGGGCGTTCTCGACCAGCTCCTTGATGGCGCTGGCCGGCCGCTCGACCACCTCGCCGGCGGCGATGCGGTTGACGGTCTCGGGCGGGAGGCGGCGGATCGGCATGGGACTCGGGCGGATGGCGGACTCGGGAAGATAGGCGGTCGCGCCGGCCCGCGCACCCGATTCGGAAGCGAGGCGGTTGAAAGACCAGAACTGCAACATATACTGTTGTTGTTACGGTTCGCCGTGGCGATTCCCCTGTTCCGGTCGGCCACGGCCGAGCCATTTCGAGGTCTCCTCCCCATGAAGATCCAACATCTGCTGGCCATCTCCGCCTTCGCCCTGCTGGCCGCCTGCGGCCAGGCCGCCGCGCCGGCCGCGGACGCC
>NZ_JBNFOJ010000483.1:0-1283 GCF_057364705.1 Brevundimonas sp. CURTG3B2_SDJG | reverse complement strand
TTCGGCCTGCGCGGCCGGTCTGAAACTGGAGCCGCCGCCCGGCTTGAACCCGCCCAAGGCCGGCGCCCTGGACTGGTCGGACCTGGTCGACGACGGGCCCGGCGAAGCGCCGCTGGACCTGGACACCCCGGTCATGCCCGCCGCCCAGCCGTCGGGAGAGGACGCTGAGGCCCTGGGCCAGCGCGTCGTGGCCGCCATCCGTCGGATGGGGGTGGACCCCAACGCCCTCCTGCCCCGTTCGCGGGTCGAGGAGGCGGCCCAGGCGCTGAGCGAACGGGACGCCGACCGATCCCGGCAGATCGTGCGGCGCGTGGCCCCCGCCGCCGTGCGCAGCGTATCGCGCCGTGTGCTGACGGATCCCGATCTGCGCGCAGACGCCGAGGCCTATGTCCGGTCGATCGGCCGAGAGCTCGCCGACTATGCCGGGGCGGGCGACGGTCCGTCCGTCCTGGGTCGTCTGACCACGGACGGCGGGCGGGCGTTCATGCTCCTGGACGCCGCTATCGGCGACCTCGCCTGATCGGGGAAAC
Organism: Brevundimonas sp. CURTG3B2_SDJG; assembly: GCF_057364705.1. Classification (NCBI taxonomy): domain Bacteria; kingdom Pseudomonadati; phylum Pseudomonadota; class Alphaproteobacteria; order Caulobacterales; family Caulobacteraceae; genus Brevundimonas; species Brevundimonas sp. CURTG3B2_SDJG. The sequence goes on along the minus strand of NZ_JBNFOJ010000483.1, from coordinate 753 downwards.
CGGGGTCAATGAGCTTTCGTGGGATGAATTTCGTCTTGACGGGCCGCCGGGATGACCACACCGTGGGCACCTCTGTCACGGTATTGTCACGTTAGATCCCGGATCATGGCCGACATCGAACAGACGCCGACCGATCCCCGTCCCACCATCGTGATCTGCGCCTGGGAGCCGGGAGAGAGCGGCTGGGACCCGATCGAGGACCTGTCCGGCGAGCCGTGGAGTCCCAGCGGGGCCCGCACCGTGGCGGTAGACGCGGACGCTCCCGAGGCGCTGGCCGCCACCCTTTCGGAGCATCTCGCCGATCCGCGCTGCCGCGCCATGCTGCTGGTGGGCCGCACGCACCGCCCGGGCGGCGGTCCGTGCTGCAGATGCGCGCCGAGGATCGGGCCCCGGACGGAGTCCGGCGGATCGGCGGGGTCGGACCCAGCGTGGCGCGCGCCACTGCGCCGGTCGCGGAGATGGTGCGGGCGCTGCACGACGCCGGCCTGTCGGCCGAAGCCACCTCGGAGGCCGAGGACGATGCGGGCAGCTTCCTGCTGTACCGCGTCCTGACCGGCCTGTCGGACGGATCCGACACCCCGGCCGTGGGCCTGCTCAGGGTCCCCGACGACGAGCCCGACGCCGCCATGCAGCGGGCCGTGAAGACAGCCGCTCAGGCGATGGCCCGCCACCTGTCGCCGATGGGCCGGACCCGCGCCCTCTAGCCGGCCAACCGCCTGCGCAACGGCAGGGCGGCCAATAGCCCGGCCGCCG
>NZ_JBNFOJ010000482.1:0-1300 GCF_057364705.1 Brevundimonas sp. CURTG3B2_SDJG | reverse complement strand
GCGGGCCGTCAGCTTCGCCGTCAGCGCCGCGTCGCCGGTGCCGTCGTCCAGGACCAAAAACGACCTCGACGGCGCCGTCCAGGGCGCCGGCCTCCCCCTCCAGCAGGGCCAGCAAGGCGTCGGGATCGTCCCGCAGGAAGGGAATCAGCACCGAGACCGCAGGGCGGGCGGACGGCCAGGCGGCGTTGTCGACGATGGTCGCGCGGACGCTCATGCCGCGGCTCTCCGCGCCTTGAAGCGCTCCATCAGCCGCAGGGCGACGTCGCGGACGCCGGCGGCGTTCAGTGTCAGGGCCGCCGCCGCATAGACCAGGCCGCCGACGCCCGCGTCGAGGATCAGCTCGGCCAGTCCGCCAAGGCGCGGCAGGGCCGAGACGGCCAGCGCCATGATCCCGGTCGCGATGGCGCAGCGGACCAGGCTTTCCCAAGGGATGGGCAGGGCCAGGACGCGCCGGCCGATCGCCTGGGTGGCGATCAGGCCCAGGCCGAAGCTGGCGGCGGTCGCCCAGGCGGCGCCCATGACGCCGAAACGGGGGACCAGGATGAGGTTCAGGATGACGTTGGCGACCGCCGGAATGGCCATGGCCATGAGCAGCCGCTTGGTCTTGCGGCCGAGCGTGAAGGCCTGGCCGAAATAGTAGGCGGTCAGGCCGTAGAGCAGGGCCGACAGGGCGATCCAGGGGGTGATGGAGGCCGCCGCGCCGCGCAGGTCTTCGCCGATCAGCACCTCGGACAGCGGAACCGCGACCAAGGCGACCCCGGCGGCGGCGGGCAGGCCGATCAGCAGGAAGGTGGACAGCTGCTCGCGCGCGGCGACCTTGAGCCGCTCGGCCCCGCCGCGCTCCAGCGCCATGACCAGGGCGGGCTGACCGGCCGATCCCAGCCACAGGAACAGGACGTCCAGGGTGCGATTGGCGATGGAGTAGCCGGCGTGATAGGCGCCCACCGCCGCCTCGTCCAGGAAGGCGGCCAGCAGGAAGCGGTCGGTGGAGGCCAGCACCACCGTCAGGGCCAGGGACATGGCGATCGGATAGCCGTACAGGGCGTAGGTGCGCACCCGCTGGGGCTCGAACCGCGCGCCGCGGGCCTGGCGCAGCTCGCCCGGCAGGACGAAGGGCAGGGCGGCCAGCGGGGCCAGGCCCAGGCCCAGCATCAGGAACACCGCCAGCGCCATCGGCCAAGGCATGACCAGCGCCGCGCCGAGCGCGAAGGCCATGAAGGGCGCGGTGCAGGGAGCCGCCACCACCACCGCCAGGGCGCCGGTGAAGAAGGCGCCGGCCCCGCCCGGCAGGCGGGCCAGC
>NZ_JBNFOJ010000481.1:0-1319 GCF_057364705.1 Brevundimonas sp. CURTG3B2_SDJG | reverse complement strand
CGACGAACGACCCGGCGACCAGGGCCGTCGGCGCCGCGGCGACCGCAGGCGCCCGCGTTCGCCGAGGTGACCCCGCCGTCCACCTGCAGGTGCGCCTTGGACCCGGCGGCGTCCAGGAGCGCCCGGGCGCGCTCGATCTTGCGCAGGGTGGTCTCGATGAAGGACTGCCCGCCGAAGCCGGGGTTGACCGACATCAGCAGCACCAGATCGACCAGCTCGATCACCTCCTCCAGCACCGACAGCGGCGTGCCGGGGTTCAGCACCACGCCGGCCTTGGCCCCGAGCTGGCGGATGCGGCCCAGGGTGCGGTGCAGGTGCGGGCCGCTTTCCGGATGGACGGTCAGGATGTCGGCGCCGGCGTCGCGGAAGACCTCGAGCCAGGGATCGACGGGGGCGACCATCAGGTGGACGTCGAACGGCCGCGTCGTATGTGGGCGGAGCGCCTTCACCACATCCGGGCCGATGGTGAGGTTGGGCACGAAATGGCCGTCCATCACGTCGATATGGATCCAGTCGGCGCCGGCGGCGTCGAGGGCGCGGACCTCCTCGCCCAGCTTGGCGAAGTCGCTGGCGAGGATGGAGGGGCAGATCAGGGGGGCGGCCATGGGCCTCCGGATAAGGCGGGTCGCCCGCGCGGGCAAGCCGACGGCTGGGTTTGCCGCGCGGTCCAGGCTACACGGTTTGGTCATCGCAGCCGGAGGAGCGCCATGAGCGAATACGTCGCCACCGTCGAATGGAGCCGGGGGGATCAGCCCTTCCTGGACCACAAATACGCCCGGGCCCACGACTGGCGCTTCGACGGCGGGGCGGTGGTGCGGGGATCGTCGGCGCCCAGCAGCGTGCCGGTCCCGATGTCGGATCCGGCCGCCGTGGACCCGGAGGAGGCGCTGGTGGCGGCGGTGTCGAGCTGCCACATGCTGTTCTTCCTGGCCTATGCGGCCAAGGCGGGCTTCGTGGTGGACCACTACCGGGACGAGGCCGTGGCGACCATGGGGCGCGACGACCGGGGCAAGGTCGCGATCACGGCGGTGACGCTGCGGCCGCGGGTGACCTGGTCGGGCGAGCTGAGGCCCGACCCGGCGGCGATCGACGACCTGCACCATCGGTCGCACGAGCATTGCTACATCGCCAACTCGATCCGGGCGCCGTGACGGTGGTTCAGGACTAGGTCTAATCGACATTCAAACCCGTCATTCCCGGCCCTGTGCCGGGAATCCATGAACACCGTAGGCTGAGGTCTCCGGCGCCGTCGTCGGTCTAGATGCGGGCGACAGGCCCGGCCATGACGGGAAAAGAGGTTTGGGGCCCTGGAAAGGCTA
>NZ_JBNFOJ010000480.1:0-1341 GCF_057364705.1 Brevundimonas sp. CURTG3B2_SDJG | reverse complement strand
GGCAATCGCCCCCGGTCGTAGTCGTCGCCGTAGGAGGCGTCGCGGTCCTCGTAGTAGCGGCCGCCCCGTACTCTTCGTATTCTTCGTACTCTTCGTAGGACTCATAGGATGAGTAGCGGCTCTCGCCGTACGAATCCCGCCGCTCGCTGTAGCCGTAGCGGCCGCCCCGGTCCCGGCCGCGGTCGTCGTAGCGATAGCCGCACCACGACGGGCGATGGTCGTCGCGACCGAAGCCGGTGACGATGTAGCCGAACGGCGCCGAGGGGCAGGCCGGGCCCGCCAGCGCCCGCTCGTTGTAATAGACCGGGCCGCCCAGATAGCCGCCGCCGTCGCCGGCGTAGCCGCCGCCGACGTAGATCACGCCCCCGCCGTGGCCGCCGCCCCGGAACGATCCGACGTCTAGGTGCGGGCGTTGAGGTAGGATCCGGCGGACGCATAGGCCGAGGCGCGAGCCTGGGCGTTGACGTTCACATTGACGTTGGTGTTGCCGCCGCCGCGGCAGCAGGGCGCGGGCGGCTGCGGATGATGGCCGCCGCCGCGGGGCCCGCCGGCCAGGGCGGGCGTCGCCGCCAGGATCAGGACGGCCGCTCCGGCCGCGGCTGTGAGCATGCGCATGTCACCGACTCCGTTTCAGGGGCCGTTATCGCTCTGCAGCGCCAGAAGGCCCGGCCTTGCACCGCAGGGGGGAGACCGGCGGCGGAGATTCCCCGGCCAGCGTCGAAATTAACCCTGCCGCCGGCTCAGCGGTCGTGCGGATAGACGTCCGCGCAGTCGCACGATTCCCGGCCGCGACGGCCGACATAGCCCTGCCGTCCCGGCCGGGGGCGATCGTCCTGATAGCCCCAGTCGTCGCGATAGCCGGGATAGGGCCGCCGAGCGTGGACGGCCCCGGCCGGTCCGTACCGATAGCCCCGGTCGTATCGGTGATGACCGCGCCCATGGGCCGACGCCCGGCCGGGCACATGGACGTAGGACCGCTCGTGAGAACCGTCCGCCCAACGGCCGGTCTCCGCATAGGCGCGGGTCTCCACCTCGGACAGCGGCGAACCGCCAACCGGCCGGCCCCAGGCGTCGAGATAGATCGGCTGACCCCAGGAGGGCGCATAGGACTGGGCGGAGGCGGCGGCCGCGGCGGCCAGAAGCGAGAGGGCCATGGCGGCGGCGAAAGGGCGGATCATCGGCGGGTCTCCTGGACGGCGAGGTTAACGCCGTTCGCCCGCCTTCGTTCGCCGACCGTCAGAAATCGACCGCCAGCCCCTTCTTCTCCCAATCGCCGTAGCGGGTCGGTTCCGGCCCGCGCGGCCCGCCGTGCTCGGTCGCCCGCTCCGGCGCGGCCGAGGC
>NZ_JBNFOJ010000479.1:0-1349 GCF_057364705.1 Brevundimonas sp. CURTG3B2_SDJG | reverse complement strand
TCCACATAAAAGAGTCACCACTATCCGGTCGACCTGAGTACATCGCTGAGTGCAACGACATCATCGAAGCTCTGGGGTATGAACTTTGCGGAAGGCAAGCGTTCAAGGCAATATGGCGTCGAGCCGCCCAACGGACATTGGGTCTGCGTAAAGCTGGCTCTAAAGATGATGGTCTTTACGATGCAGAGAAAGTCGAGTTCTTCGGTGCTCGTATGGTAGCTCAGAGTAAGGCTGGTAGTCATGACTCCGAGTGAATGGTGCGAGATGATGTTCGAGAGGACAGGTAACACAGACTATCTCGAAATGTATAACCTGTGGAAGGGGAGAGGGCTATGAGCCTTGAAGAAAAGAAGTACATCGTGGAGCTTGAGGGTCGCGTTCAGTCCTTTGAGGTCCCGGTATACGCCAAGTCTCTGGACGAGGCAACCATAAAGTCTCAGGAATATGAAGATGCTGGTTTCGTGGTAGGCCGCATCCGACCTGAGCTGCACGACTAAACTATCACTTTAGGAACACCTTAACTTTAACTAGGAGATTTACACCGATGCTAAAGAGCAACTGAAGACTTTCACCACTCCGGTAGCTGGTATCGTTGAGCCTTACGCATGGCTGAACAAAGCAGACACCAAGTTCAACGAGCGTGGTGAACACAAAGTCAACCTGACATTCGACCTGAGCAACCCGAAGGTCCGTAAGATGATTGATGTCTTACAGAAGATTCACGACGATGCGTATGCGAAAGCACTCGCAGACCACGAGAAAGAAACCCCGCCTCAGGTTCAGCGTGGCAAGAAGCCTATTGAACCACGCGAAGGCGACATGCCGTGGATTGAGAATTGGTGATGGTACTGTTACCCTGAAGTTTAAATGCTTTGCGTCTTACCTGAAGGATGGTAAGTCAGAGCCTATCGTATTACGGTTCTACGACACCGATGCTAAGTTAATACGTGACGTCCCGAATATTGGTGCTGGCTCCAAACTGAAGGTCAAGTTCAAAGTCCTGCCGTTCAAATGGAACGCTGCGACTGGTGCGAGCGTGAAGCTGCAACTGGAGTCCTGCCTGCTGGTCGAACTGAAGAGTGGTCGGCGAGGGCAGTGGTGGAGAGGTGGCTGGGGTGACGATGAAGACATCGGCTCTGGCGCTACAAAGCGTCTACTGACGGTGACTTCGGGTCTGACGACTTCGGTGAAGATGCCGAGGGTGGCGATGACTCTGCGTCCGGTGGCGACTACGACTTCTAATCGTGGCTGCATGGACACCAAAACGGGGGCACTCTGTGGGTGCCTACCGCTCAGGACTTGAGGCCAAGAACCAGCAGTGGCTGGAGCAGAACGGCGTCAAAGGCGAG
>NZ_JBNFOJ010000478.1:0-1359 GCF_057364705.1 Brevundimonas sp. CURTG3B2_SDJG | reverse complement strand
CCGCCGCGGCCAGCAGCACGGCGTTGGCGACGAACGGCGCCGCCTCGCTGGCCTCGTAGAGCGCCACCCCGATGACCGGCGGCCCCAGGAAGCTGAGGCCAGCCAGCGACATCATCAGCCCCGCCACCGCGCCCTGCTCCGCCGGCCCGACGGAGAGCGAAGACCCGGCGGTGAAGCCCGGGCGGGCGAAGCCGACCCCCATCGACACCACCGCATAGCCGACGACCACGCCGTAGTAGCCGGGCGAGGCGATGCTCATCAGATTGCCGACCAGGGCCAGGGCCGCGCCCCAGCGCATCAGATCGCGCGGCTGGAGCTTGAGCAGGGGGATCAGGCCCCACTGGGCCATCAGGGTGGCCGCGGCGCCGGCCAGCATGGCGATGCCGATGAAGGGCTGGGCGTCGCGGGCCTGGACGCCCGTGACCGCCATTTCATCAATGATGTGGAAGCCCAGGACCGAGATGTTGATCGCTTGCGCCCCCGTGACCAGCAGGCCGTACAGCAGGTAGTCGCGCACCCGCGGATCCTTCCACAGCCCCTTGCCGGCGTCGCCGCGATGGCCGCTGGGCGAAGGGATGCGGACCACTTCGCCCGACGGCAGTCGGCGCCAGACCACGAGCAGGACGACCGCCCCGCAGGCCGCAAAGGCGTACATGGGGCCGGCCAGGCCGACGAGCGGCAGGACGAAGAAGGGGGCCAGGGCCGGGCCGATGACGGTCCCCAGGCCCTGGGCCGAGGCCAGCAGGGACATGGCCTGGGTGCGCTGCTCGGGCGAGGTGCGGTCGGCCACATAGGCCTGGGAGGCGATGGGCGCGGCCGAGCCGAAGACGCCATAGACGGTCCGCGCCACCGCCATCAGCACGAAGGCGAAGACCGGGCCCAGCCAGTGCTCCAGCCCCGAGGTGGCGGCCAGGCCGAAGCCGGCCATGGAGACGACGAAGCCGCCCAGGCCGACCTGGATCACGCGCTTGCGGCCCAGGGTGTCGGACAGCCGGGCCCAGAAGGGCGAGGCCAGGGTCCACATCAGGGCCGAGATGGCGAAGGCCGCCGAGACCAGGGTGTCCATCAGGCCGAACTCGCGGCCGATGGCCGGCAGGACCGACTGCAGGGCCATGTTGCCCGCCGCCGCGATCAGGCTGACGGCGAACAGGATGGCGAAGGCGGGCGAGCGCAGGTTCACGCCGCAGACCCTAGACCCGGCGCGGGCTTGCGCGAAAGGCCCGGCTGCGGTCACGTGGCGGCTTCCGCCCAAGGGGACCCGTCATGACCGCACGCCGACTGATCGCCGCCTCTCTTCTGGCGCTCGCCTGCTCGGCCGGGCGCGGCCGCCGCCCAGGTCCCCCCTGGCCCGCATCGAGG
>NZ_JBNFOJ010000477.1:0-1363 GCF_057364705.1 Brevundimonas sp. CURTG3B2_SDJG | reverse complement strand
CGGCTGGCCGATCTGCTCGCCGCCTCGCCCTCGACCGTCGCCCTGGTCGGCGCGTTCGCGCCAAGCGGCAGGACACGGGCGCCAAGCGCTGGGCCTCCCGCTGGGCCAACCGCATCCGCAAGCGTCTGCTGGGGGACGACGCCGACGACACCGGCTGCGGCCTGAAGGCCTTCCGTCGCGACGTCTTCCTGCGACTGCCTTACTTCGATCATATCCACCGCTACCTGCCGGCGCTGATGATCCGCGAAGGCTACGAGAACCGCTACCTGGACGTCGATCACAGGCACCGCGAGACGGGGCGGTCCAAATACACCAACTGGGGAAGGCTGATGGCGTCGCTGTCCGACCTGTTGGGCGTGATGTGGCTGAAGACCCGCTCGCGCCGGCCGGGCGCCGTCACCGAGTTCTAGCCCGTTCGCCCGCGGGGCGAGCGGACGTAGCCGTATGGAGCGAACCGGGGTATGCATCGTTAACAAGCGCGGCCGTTACGACCGTCAGACGATGGAGCCCCCCGCGATGCTGATCGCCCTTCCGCTGCTCGTGATTCCGGTGGTGCTGTACAACCTCGTGGTCCTGACCAGCGTCCTGGGAGGCGGCGATCCCGGCCTGACTTCCGCCGCGGCCGGCGCCGACGCGGTCCTGCGCGATCCGATGTTCTCGATCCCGATGGCCTCGGGCGCCAGCTGGAACGTGGGACCGGGCGACCTGATCCTGTTCCTGTCGCTGATCCTGCTCTTCTTCGAGCTGCTGAAGTCCACCTCCAGCCAGAAGGTCGCGATCGTCAATCACGCCCTGTCGATGATCCTGTTCGTGATCTGCCTGGTGGAGTTCCTGCTGATCAAGGGCTTCGCGACCTCGACCTTCTTCCTGATCGTGACCATGGTGATGCTCGACGTCCTGGCCGGCTTCATCGTCACGATCATCTCGGCCCGCAAGGATCTGGACTTCGGCGGGGCTTGATCTCTTCCTAGGGCGCTAACGCTCGGCTCGCGGAGCCTCGCTGCTTGAGCGCGGGCCGCGCTCCTATGTCAGGTCGGCGTGCGCCCCTCGGCCTCGAGGAGCGAGCGATCGCGTCGCGAGCGTTAGGCTCCTAAGAAAACGCCACGAAGATCAGCGCGACGACGGTGACGTCGATAGTGCGGGCGAGGAGGTTCAGCATGGGGCGGTCCGGAAACGGGTCGTCGGGTCGCCCCGTTTTCAGCAAGGACCCGTGCCGCCGCCCTCAGATGTCGGTGTTCCTTTTCCTTTTCCGCCCGGGCTTGGGGCCGGCGCTCGGCGGCGCCGGAATGTTCGGCTCCCAGGTAGGCGGCGCGGGCCGCGTCCAGCACCGGGCGGGGCCGCCCTTTCAGGCCGCGGGCGTTGG
>NZ_JBNFOJ010000476.1:0-1376 GCF_057364705.1 Brevundimonas sp. CURTG3B2_SDJG | reverse complement strand
GCCCGTCGGGCCGCGCCGCCCTTCCAGCCGGGCCGACGCCCTCGGCCACCTGGCGCATCTCGGCCAGGTCGCCGTTCCAGTGGATCACCAGGTCGCAGCCGGCCTTCAGCGACGCCCGCGCCCGCTCCGTGAGCGTGCCTGACAAGGCGTTCATCACCAGATCGTCGGAGAGCAGCAGGCCGTTGAACCCCAGTCGCTCGCGGATCAGCTGGATCGCCTTGCGCGACTGGGTCGCCGGGCGCTTCTTGTCGATCGCGGTGAAAACGATGTGGGCGGTCATCCCGATCGGCATGTCCGACAGCGCCTTGAAGGGCGCAAAGTCCCAGGCGTCCAGCGCCTCCAGATCGGCATGGACCGTCGGCAGTTCCTTGTGCGTGTCGGCGAAGGCGCGCCCGTGGCCCGGCATGTGCTTGATCACCGGCAGGACCCCGCCGGCCAGCAATCCTTCAGCCGCCGCCCGGCCCAGCTGGGTCACGGTCGCCGGGTCGCGGGCGTTAGGCGCGGTCGCCGATGATGTCGTGGGCGCCGGGACGGGGACGTCCAGCACGGGCACGCAGTCGACGTTGATCCCCACGGCCTTCAGATCGTGCGCCATCAGCCGCGCGCCCAGCCGCGCCAGCTCGCGCGCCGCCAGCGGGTCGTTGGTCGCCTTCAGATAGGCGTCGCCCGGCGGATATCTGCGCCAGTGCGGCGGCCCCATCCGCTGGACCCGGCCGCCCTCCTGGTCGATCAGGATCGGCGCGTCGGGATCGCCGATGCACTCGCGCAGTTCGGCGGTCAGGGCGCGCACCTGGTCGGGGCTGTCGACGTTGCGGCGAAACAGGATGAAGCCCCACGGGCGAACGTCGGCGAAGAAGGCCTTCTCCTCCGCTGTCAGCCGGTGGCCGCTGCAACCCAGGATCATGGCCGCCGTCAAACGCCCGCCTCCATCCGCTCATCCCCGCGAACGCGGGGACCCAATCCTTTCGTTGAAACACCGGCGCCTGGGATTGCAAGCGGAGCATGCCCGGCTGAACCGACCATCCACAGAACTGGGTCCCCGCGTTCGCGGGGATGAGCGGAACAGAAGGCCATCAGGACCGTCCGGGCTGCCCCTAGCGGACGATGCAGTCGCTGCCCGACGCCTTGATGGCGCTGCACAGCCCCGTCGCCTGGTCGCGGCTGAGGCCGGTGACCGTGGTGCGGTAGACCGTCGAGCCGTTCGAGGCGGTGACTTCCTGCACTCGGCGGCTGGCGCCGCGGGTGAACTGAGGATAGCGGCCGACCACGGCGGCGTACTCGCGCTCGGCCAGGTTCGGCGTGGAGAAGGCGCCGATCTGCACGCCCGAGTCGCGCGGACGGGGGTCGGAGCCGGTCGCGGCTCGGCCGTTCTCGGC
>NZ_JBNFOJ010000475.1:0-1378 GCF_057364705.1 Brevundimonas sp. CURTG3B2_SDJG | reverse complement strand
CTCCAGGCCGCCATCCGCCAGGCCCGTTCGGGCCTGCAATGGGCGCGCGCCGGCCAGGCCATCACCGTCGGCCGCGGGCCTGTTCCTGGCCGTCGTCGCGACCGAGGCCGGGGTGAGCTCGCGGCCCTGGTTCTTCCTGCCCGCCGTGGTCTTCCTGGCCGTCAGCGCCGTCTTCTACGAACGCCACGCCCGCCGCGCCAAGGCCCGCATCGCGGGCCATGCGGCGGCGATGCGGGACCTCGACGAGCCGGCCTAGCCTAACCTCGCCGCGCCGCCGCCAGGCCGGCCGGGATGCGCATGTCCCGGACGATGGTCATGAGGCCGGAGCTTGGCGCGGGACCCCGACCTGCGCTATACGGCCGTCGTTCAACCCCTCGGGACCCTCCCGACAGGACGTGTATGTCTGAGATTGCGCGCAAGGCCTGAGGCCTTCGCAGCCCGTCTGTGAAGAGCCTCTGAACCGCCCGTCGGCGCCCGCGCGCCGGCGCGAGCCCTCATGCCTTTCCGGACAGACCCAATGAACATCTCCCGTGCGGAGCAACGCACCCTGCACGCCCTGGCCCAGGCGGCGGCATCGTCCTCGAGCGCGACGCCGACGGCCGCATCGTGCGCGCCGACTGCTTCACCCGCGACGGCTTCCTGCTGACCGACTGCACCCTGTCGGTCTGGAAGAAGCTGAAGACCAAGGGCCTGATCGCCAGCCAGAACGGCGGCCCCTACCGGGTCAACCGCGACGGCCTGGCGCGCATGCGCAGCCAGCTGGACAACCGGGTCTCAGCCCGCCGCTGGTAGGACGCGCAGGAACAGGACGCGCGCGGCGCCGTAGTCGCGCGCGTCCAGCCGCTCGTAGCCGGGTGTGTCGATCTCGGGCTCGTCCGAGCCGCGCTCGAACACCACCACCGCGCCAGGCTTCAGCCAGTTCCCCTCGATCAGCCGGACCAGGGTCTGCTCGCCCAGGCCCTTGCGGTACGGCGGGTCCAGGAAGGCGAGGTCGAAGGCTTCGCCGTCCGAGCCTGGCCGGGTCCCGAGGTCCGTCGCGCTGCGCCGGTGCACCCGGGTGCGGCCCATCAGGCCCCAGGCGTCGGCGTTCTCGCGGATCGCGCCGCGGGCCTCGTCGTCGATCTCGACGAACAGGGCGAAGGCCGCGCCCCGGCTGATCGCCTCATAGCCCAGCGCCCCCGAGCCCGCGTACAGGTCGATCACCCGCGTCCCGTCCAGCGGCTCGGCCCACGCGGCGTGCTCCAGGACGTTGAAGATGGCCTGCCGCGCCCGGTCCGAGGTCGGGCGCGTGCCCTGCCCCTCCGGCGCGACGATGGCCCGGCCCTTCCAGGCTTCCGGCGACGATGCGCATGGATCAACCGCCCGAGCGGGGCCCGCG
>NZ_JBNFOJ010000474.1:0-1387 GCF_057364705.1 Brevundimonas sp. CURTG3B2_SDJG | reverse complement strand
GCGTCGGCCTGGGCGTCCAGCAGCGCCTCGTCGGCCGGCGGCGCCGATCCGCGCGCGAACAGGATCCACAGCACGGCGATCAGGACCACGCCGCCCAGGATGCCGGCGATCCACCAGCCGGTGTTGGATTCGCGCACCACCACCGTCTCCACCGTCTCGGTGACGGTCGGGCCGGTCGGGGTCGGGCGGGCGGTGCGGGCTTCGGGGTCGTACTGGGTCACGGGCGGTCCCTCCAAATGGACTCCCGAAACGATCCGGCCTCCCCGGCCGTTCCCCCGGTTAACCCACCCGGCGCAGGACCAGGGCGCTCCACGCATCCCGCCGGATCCGCCGTTCCAGCACGAAGCCGCGCGACAGATAGGCGGCCGTCACCCGCCGCTCCTGGGTGCGCAGAAGACCCGACAGGATGGCCACGCCGCCGATGTGCAGCGCCTCCTTGATGTCTTGCGACAACGCCACCAGCGGCGGCGCCAGGATGTTGGCGAACACCAGGTCGTAGGGCCCCTGCCCCCGCACCTTGCGGTCGTTCAGCCCATAGGCGTGCACGAAGCGGGCGCCGGCCTGGTTCAGCCTGGCGTTCTCGTTGGCGATGCGCACCGACGGCGCGTCGATGTCGGTGCCGACCGCGACCTTGGAGCCCGTCTTGGCCGCCGCGATCGCCAGCACGCCGGTGCCGCAGCCCACGTCCAGCACCCGTTCGAATCGCTCCTTCTTCAACAGTTCGTCGAAGGCGATCAGGCACCCCACGGTGGTGCCGTGGTGCCCGGTGCCGAAGGCGGCGCCGGCGTCGATCTTCAGGTTCACGCGGTTGGGGGGAACCCGCCCCTGGTCGTGGGCGCCGTAGACGAAGAAGCGGCCGGCATCGACGGGCGGCAGGCCGGACAGCGACATCGCCAGCCAGTCGGCGTCGGCCAGCTTCTCGACGGTCACGGTCAGGCCGGCGTGCGCCTTCAGGCGCGCCTCGACGCCATCGGCCTCCTCATCGGTCGTGGGGAAGGCGTCGATGCGCCACACGCCCTTGTCCTCATCCTCTTCCAGGATCGAATAGGTCGCGCCCTCCAGCAGGACGTCGGCGTCCAGGTCGGCGGCGGCGGCTTCGGCGAGAGCGCGGGGGCCGCGCGCGATAATTTGAACAGCGGACTCGGACATTTCTCAAAACGCCGTTAGAATGACGAATCGAGGCACGCGCTGGCGTGCGCTCTAACGCCAGCGTTCGCAACATCCGAGGGGTCGGGGAGTCCATGGCCAAAGCACCGTCCAAGTCGAGTACCGCCAAACCGAAACCGGCGGCGTCCGCCGCTTCCAAGCCGAAACCGGCGGCAAAGTCGAGCGCCGCGGCGAAGCCCGCCGCCGCCAAGCCGGCGCCGAAGGCCGCCGCGCCCAAGGC
>NZ_JBNFOJ010000473.1:0-1390 GCF_057364705.1 Brevundimonas sp. CURTG3B2_SDJG | reverse complement strand
GCCGGCCGCGGACGCCGGCGCCGACGCCGCCGCGACCGCCCCGGTCGAGCTGAAGGTCCCGGGCGGGGTCTATGCGCTGGACCCGACCCACGCCTCGCTGGAGTGGTCGATCACCCACCTGGGCCTGTCGCACTACACGGCCCGCTTCAACACCATCGACGCGCGACTGACCCTGGACCCGGCCAACCTGGCCAACTCCAGCGTGACGGCGACGATCGATCCGAAGTCGGTGGACGCCCACTACGCCGGCGACTATCGCGCCACCCACGCTCAGACCGGCTTCGCCAGCTGGAGCGAGGACATCGCGCGCAACGCCGCCTTCCTGAACGCGGACGTGCACAAGGACATCCGCTTCAACTCGACCAAGGTCGAACCGACCGGGCCGCGCACCGCCAAGGTGACGGGCGATCTGACCTTCCTGGGCCAGACCAAGCCGGTGACCCTGAACGTCACCTTCGTGGGCGACATGGCGCGCCATCCGATGGCCGGCCGTCCGGCGATCGGCTTCCAGGCGGAAGGCTCGTTCAAGCGCTCGGACTTCGGCATGTCCGCCGGACCGCTGGGCGACGAGGCGACGATCCGCTTCAACGGCGAGTTCATCCAGCAGGCGCCGGCCGCCGCCGCTCCGGCGCAGTAGGCCCCGTCCGAAACGCAGAGGGCGGGCTTCCCCGGGAGCCCGCCCTTTCGCGTCGCGCCGCCGCGGCGGCCTGGTTCCGTATCCGAGAGTCCCGACATGACCGCCCGCTATTCGTCCGTGGCCATCGCGCTGCACTGGCTGACCGCGCTCGCCATCCTGGCGATGATCCCGATGGGCTGGTGGATGAGCGAGGCGATCGCCGATCCCGCCAGCCAGGCGACGGCCTATCGCGTGTTCCAGCTGCACAAGTCGATCGGCCTGACCATCCTGGGGCTGACCGCGCTGCGCATCGGCTGGCGGCTGACGCACCGGGCCCCGCCGCTGCCCGAAGGGATGAAGGGCTGGGAGGCGTTCCTGGCGCGGGCGACGCAGTTCGCCTTCTATGGGCTGCTGCTGGCCCTGCCGCTGACGGGCTGGCTCTATGTCTCGACCGGATGGGCCGCGGGCCTGGACCGGGCGCTGAACGTGGCGACGGTGTGGTTCGGATTGCTGCCGGCGCCGCACCTGCCGGGGGTGGCGGAGCTGGCGACGGAAGCGCGGCGGGCGCTGGCCTTCCAGGCGATGGGCGCGCACAGCCTGATGGCCTGGGGCGCGGTCGTGCTGGTCGCCCTGCACGCCGGGGCGCGCTGAAGCATCATTCGTGGACCGCGATACGGTGCTCAGCGACATGCTGCCGGGGCGGCTGGCGCGGCCTTCGCCGAACGGGCCGAGCCGGTCGCGCCGCCGGAGCCGCTGCAGTCCGAGGATCTGACC
>NZ_JBNFOJ010000472.1:0-1422 GCF_057364705.1 Brevundimonas sp. CURTG3B2_SDJG | reverse complement strand
CGGCGACGCCTTGTCGGAGGCGCGACGCCTGGCGGCCGGGGCCGCGACCCTGGAGACGCTGGGCGAGGCCATCGCCGCCTTCCAGGGCTGCCCCCTGCGGGACATGGGCGCGAAACAGGCGGTGTTCTGCCCGGGGCGCCTCGAGGCGACGTGCTGGTCATCGGCGAGGGACCGGGCGCCGAGGAGGACCAGCGGGGCCAGCCTTTCGTCGGCAAGGCCGGGCAACTGCTGGACCGGATGCTGGCCGAGGCGGGCCTGGCCGGACGCGTGTTCATCACCAACACGGTCTTCTGGCGTCCGCCCGGCAACCGCACCCCGACCCCGGCGGAACAGGCGGTGTGCGCGCCCTTCGTCGAGCGGGCGTTCGCGCTGTTGAAACCCAAGGCGGTCCTTCTGCTGGGCGCAGCGGCGTCCAAGTCGGTGCTGTCGGCCGACGAGGGGATCATGAAGCTGCGCGGCCATTGGAAGGAATGGCGGCTGGCCGAGGGGAACGTGTCCGCCCCCGTCATGCCGACGCTGCATCCCGCCTTCCTCCTGCGTACTCCGATGGCCAAGAAGGCGGCGTGGTCGGACCTGCTGGCCCTGGCGGCGCGGTTGGACGACGCAAGCTGAGCGCCGTTAACCGAAGCGACTCAAAACCGCCCCAAAAGCCCTCGAAACTTGACACAGGTCGGGGGCGTGGCGCCTTTCTGGCCTGACGACCGAACGAACAGCGCGCCGCGGGATCGAATCGAGACGATCCCGAAGCCGCTCTCAGGGGGGCCGCCTCAGTGCCTGTATCTTTTCGCCGCGCGATTCTGGCGCCGACGTTGGCCGCCGTCCTGAGCGCCGCCGCGGGCCTGTCCCACGCCGAGGACACCGAGCGACGCGCGCCGTCCGCGCTGAGCCCCGCGGACCGCCTGAGCTACACCACCGCCTTCGACGCCCTGCGCCGCGGCGATCTGGAAGCCGCCCGGGCCTCGGCGCGCCAGGCCAACGACCGCGTGCTGCTGGGCCAGGTCGAGTTCGAACGCTTGTTCCACGCCGAGTATTCGGCACCTACGAAGAGTTGGCGGCCTGGTTGGAAGAGTATTCCGACCTTCCATGCGCGGACCGCGCCTACAATCTGGCCATGCGCGGCGACCGACGCGCGCCCGAGCCGCGCCGTCCGTCGCGCTTCTCGAACCGCAGCTGGGCCGGGGTTGCGGCGGCCGGACGGAACAGCGAGGGCGACCCGATGAAGGTCGCGCGCGTGGCGCTGAACCGCGACGACCTGGCCGGGGCCGTGGTCCTGGGCGAGGAGATCGGCGACTGGTGGACGGTCGGCCTGGCCCAATACCGGGCTGGGCGAGTTCGCCAAGGCGAACGACGGGCGTTCGAGCGGGTGCGTGGACCGACCGACCGAGGACGGCTGGGTGCGCGCCGGCGCGGCGTTCTGGGCCG
>NZ_JBNFOJ010000471.1:0-1432 GCF_057364705.1 Brevundimonas sp. CURTG3B2_SDJG | reverse complement strand
CGACGGGGCGCTGTGGCTGCGCTCGCGCCCGGGCGGCCCGGAGCGGAAGATGCTGCCGCTGACGCCGGACGGCCTGCTGTTCGCTCTGGAGGGCAGCGAGATGCTGCGAGCCCGCTTCACGCCGACGGGGCTGGAGACCCTATGGCGCGGCGAGCCCGTCCCGCGCGCCTTCCCGCGCACGTCGCAATAATACCCGGATGATATTGACGTAAGGATTTGATCCGGGTAAATCAGAGCGGATCGACGCGTTGCACGGAAAAACACCGTGCGACGCGTGCGACGTGTGCAATCCGCGCACTCGGTTCATCCGCTGCTCGCCCGCGCCGGTGGTCATCCGCCGACAGGATGAGGGCGTCCTACGTCAAATCCGGACGCATCGCGTCCGCCCGGAGCCCGCGATGTCCATTTCCTCCGACCTGCCCGTCCTCGCCTTCGCCGGCGACCGCCTGATCGCGCGGGCCCGCGGTGGAGGCCCTGGGCGCCATCAAGGCGACCGTGGACGCGGGAGGGGCGGCGCTGGTCTTCGACGCCGTGACCGGCAAGGTCGTGGACCTGGACCTGCGCGGCGACCTGGCCGCCGCCCTGGCCCGTCTGGCTCGGCGCCGGAGCGGGAGCCTGAGAAGCGCGGTCCGGGCCGTCCCAAGCTGGGCGTCACCGCGCGAGAGGTGACCTTGCTGCCTCGGCACTGGGACTGGCTGGCGTCCCAGCCTGGCGGCGCTTCGGTGGCGCTGAGGAAGCTGGTCGAGGCGGCGCTGAAGGACGCCGAGGGGCCGGATCGGGCGCGCAGGGCCAAGGACGCGGCCTATCGCTTCATGACCACGATGGCGGGCGACCGGCCGGGCTACGAGGAGGCCGTTCGGATGCTGTTCGCCGGCGACTGGACGGCCTTCGACACGGCGGTCGAGGGCTGGCCGAAGGACGTGCGAGAGGCGTCACGCCAACTGGCCGAGGACGCCTGGCGGAACGGTCAGGGCCGGAGCGGCACGGAGGCCTAGTCGGCGCGATCAGGCGGCGGTGGAGAGGGCGCCTGGCGATCCGGCGGCGGTCTCGGCCAGGGCGCGGTGAAGGGCCTCGATTTCGATGGGCTTGCGCAGCACGCCGTCGGCGCCCGCGGTTCGGTAGCGGGCGACGTCCTCGTCGAAGACGTTGGCGGTCAGCATGCGGATCGGGACGCGGGGCCGGCCCTCGGCGGCCTCCTCGGCGCGGATGGCCTGGAGGGCTTCGACGCCGTCCATGACGGGCATCATCACGTCCATCAGGACCAGGTCGAAGCCGCCGGTCCGGGCGGCGTCGACGGCCAGGGCGCCGTTCTCGACCAGGGTCAGGTCGGCCTCGAACCGCTCCATCAGCAGGGCCAGCAGCTTGCGGTTGGCCGGGTGATCCTCTGCGGCCAGCACCGACAGGCGGCGTGCGCCGGCGGCGGCCGCCTCCG
>NZ_JBNFOJ010000470.1:0-1434 GCF_057364705.1 Brevundimonas sp. CURTG3B2_SDJG | reverse complement strand
CAGGCCGCGGCTTCGGCCGCGGAGCCCGCGCCACGTCCTCGATCACCGCTCCCCGGACGATGCCCAGGCCAAGGGTGCGCGCCCGCTCGGCGTTGAGGGAACCCAGGATGGCGCCGGTGACGCCGCGCCGGACCTCGCCGTTGGCGCGCAACTGGGCGACCACGTACATCATGATGCGGCTGGGCACCGCGAAGGCGATGCCGTCGTTGCCGCCGCCGCCGCCCGACAGGATGGAGGTGTTGATGCCGATCAGCCGCCCCCGGCTGTCCAGCAGCGGCCCGCCCGAGTTGCCCGAGTTCACCGCCGCGTCGGTCTGGATGTAGTCCTCGATGCGGTCGCCCATGCCGGACCGGCCCAGGCCCGAGATGACGCCCATGGTCAGCGTCTGGTCCAGGCCCAGGGGATAGCCGACCGCGAAGGCCAGGTCGCCGGTGCGCAGGGTGTCGGAGCTGGCCACTTCGATCTGCGAAAGGCCCGGCGCGACGATCTTCAGCACGGCCAGGTCCGTGGCCTTGTCGGTGCCGACCAGGACGGCGTCGAAGATGCGGCCGTCGGTCAGGTCGACGGTGAATTTCCGCCCGCCTTCGACGACGTGATTGTTGGTGACGACGATCCCCTCGGCGGCGTCGAGGATGGCGCCGGACCCGCTGGCGCTCGGCTTGGGCTCGTTCTCGCCGGAACTGGGCCCTTCGGACTGCCCCAGGGTGGTGACCTGGACGACCGCCGGCAGGGCCTGCTCCAGGCCCGTGGCGAAGGTGAACACGCCGCGCTCGGCGTCATAGGGCAGCGGGAACTGCGGCGCGGACTGGGCCCAGGCTCCACCGGCCGCCAGGAGCGGCGCCGCCGCGACCAGAGCCAAGCCTGCCCGGAAGATGGTGCGCCGCATACTCAATCCCCTGTTCTGGATCATGACCCTAGCGTGAGAATTGCGCCGTGACGACCGCCCCTGGCGCGGCGTCATCAATCGTCATTGCGCCGCCGTGACGCTTCAGGATGGCGCGCACGAAGGCCAGGCCCATGCCATGGCTTTCGCGCCCGTCGGTTCCGGCCGTCGCGGCCGCGCGGCAAAACCCGGGCCCTGGTCGGCGACCGTCAGCCGGGGGCGGCCGTCGTCGGCCCCGACCGTCAGGGTGACCACACCGCCGTCCGGCGAGAACTTCACCGCATTGTCGACCAGGTTGGCGACCGCGCGCTGAAGCAGGGAGCGGACGCCGAGCACCGACACCGGCTCGCCCACGACCTGGATCTCGACGCGGCGTTCCTCGGCCAGGGGCTGGTAGAGTTCGGCGGCCTGGGCGGCCAGGACATCCAGCCGCACGGCCTCGAACGACCAGGCCTCGCCGTCCCGCAGGGCCATGGCCTCGGTCATCGCCCGGTTGATCTCCGCCAGGTCGGCCCGGGGCCTCGGGCGGCCAGGGGCGCGGGGCCTGGGGG
>NZ_JBNFOJ010000469.1:0-1446 GCF_057364705.1 Brevundimonas sp. CURTG3B2_SDJG | reverse complement strand
AGCCCGGCCAGGCGGAAGGCCAGGCGCAGGCGCTCGGCGCGGGTCTGGGCGACGGTCTCGGCCCGGGCGATCAGCCGCTCCTGGTCCATGCGGACGGCGATCATGCGCTGCACCGGGGTGCTGCGAGCCGGATCCAGGGCAGGCGCGGGGGTCAGGGCGGCCTGAGCGCCGTCGACGCCGTGGAACATGCCCATCACCTGGGTCAGGGCGGCGTGGCGGCGCTCGACCATGCGGGCCATTTCGTCGAGCGATCCCGTGGTGGCGGTCATGCGGACAACGGCGCTGTCCAGCCGGGCCTGAAGATCGGCGTTCAGGCGCTGGGCCTCGGCGCGGGTGCGGGTGACGGCCTCGTCGGCGCGGCTGCGCACCGCCATGTCGATGATGAAACCACTCGAGGCGACCAGGACCCAGCCGGCGATCAGGACCGCGGCCGCCGCGCCGGCCATCTGGTGCGCGGGTGTCAGCGCCCAGGCGCGGATGTCGTCGCCGTCACGCAGATACACGTATCGGGTGGGGAACCATCGCTTGATCAGGGATGGCTCCCTGGCAGTCTCGTGCCCGGTCATACGCAACGCCCCCACGCTCCGGGGCAGGGTTATGCGCAGCGAAGGCGGGACGAGACAAGTCGGTTCACGACTTGTTAACCATCCTTGAAGGTGTTCAGGCGAACAACGACCGTATTCGGCCCGGGAATTCGCCAACGAGGCGTATCACCGACTCTATCGACCGATCAGGACAACTCGCTGGGCGGGGAATCGTCCGGGATCAGAGCGACTGCGCGGCGGCCAAGACTTCGGCGGCGTGCCCCTTGACCCGGACGTTGCGCCAGACCCGGCGGACGACGCCCTGACCGTCGATCAGGAAGGTGGCGCGCTCGATGCCCATGTACTGGCGGCCGTACAGGGTCTTCAGGACCCAGACGCCATAGGCCTCGGTCACGTCCTCGGGCTCGTCGGAGGCGAGGACGACCTTGAGGTCATGCTTGGCCTTGAAGCGGTCGAGCTTCTTCACCGGATCGCGCGAGGCGCCGATGACCACGGCGCCCGCCTTGGCGAAATCGCCGGCCAGGGCCGAGAAGTCGATGCCCTCGTTGGTGCAACTGGGCGTGTCGGCCTTGGGATAGAAGTACAGGACCACGGCCTTGCCCTTCAGGTCCTCCAGCGAAGCGCGGCCGCCGCCGTCCGTCGCCATGTTGAAGGCGGGGGCTTCATGCCTTCGGTGATGTCGGTCATGGCGCGCTCTCAGACGGGACGGACGAGGACGATCTTCTTCTTGCCGGCGGCCAGCTTCAGGACGCCGTCGGCGTTCACGTCCGCGGCCTCGACCAGACGGGCGCCGTCGGCGACGACCTGGTCGTTCAGACGCAGGCCGCCGCCCTGGGCCAGACGGCGCGCCTCGCCATTGGAGGCGGTGAGGCCTGCCCGGGTCGCGACGGCCGCCAGCATG
>NZ_JBNFOJ010000468.1:0-1456 GCF_057364705.1 Brevundimonas sp. CURTG3B2_SDJG | reverse complement strand
CCGGCGGCGTGCCCGCGGACCGTGATCATCGGCTCGGGCGGGTCCGGGACGGCGTGGACGCGGCCGCGCGATCCGGCTGGGCGCGACATGGTGGCCAGGGCGGCCGGAGTGCTGGCGGCCGCGACGGTGTCGACCGAGGCGGTGGTCGGGCATTTCCAGACCATGATCCGCCAGTTGAGGACGGTGTGCTTCTGCACCGGCTCCGCCAATCTGACGGCGCTCAGGCGGGCCCCGCTGCAGGGGTGAGGCGGACGGAAGAAATTCGAGTGCACATCGTGTACAATTTCAGTTTTTCCAGCCCCTAAATTCAGAGAATTCAACGCGGTCTGGAAGTGCACCCGAGTGCACATTTCGGCGGCCGTTCGATTGTCAAAGACCCGAGGCCTGACATCCTAGCGGGGTGATGCGTCAGAAGCGGTCGTAGGCGAGCTCGCTCTCCATCGCCGCCAAGCGAATGGAGAGGACAGATCGACGCGCGAGCGGCGATCAGGTGAGGGCGACGCTGGCGGATGGGATCGGAGCTCAGACGAGCCGCCGCCGACGTCGCCCCCTCCTGGCGGCTGCGCCGCCTGTCCTCCCCATCGCCTCGGAGGCAATGGGGAGGTGAATGGAGAGCGCGCCGCTACGCCGACGGCAGCAGGTCGCCGGCGAAGGGGCGGTACCGGCCCTGGCGGACGCCGGCGGTGGCGCGCTCGATGTCGGGGGCGAAGTAGTGGTCCGAGGCGTAGGGGGCGGCGGCCTCGCGGACGATGGACCAGACCGTCTCAAGATCGGCGGAGCTCTTCAGCGGACGGTGGAATTCGAGCCCTTGCGCGGCCGCCAGCAGTTCGATCCCGACGACGCAGGCCGTGTTCTCGGCCATGTCCAGCAGGCGGCGGGCGCCGTGGGTGGCCATGGAGACGTGGTCTTCCTGGTTGGCGCTGGTCGGCACGGTGTCGATGACGCAGGGATGGGCGACCATGCGGTTCTCGGCGACCAGGGCCGCGGCGGTGACCTGGGCGATCATGAAGCCGGAGTTCAGGCCGCTTTCCTTGACCAGGAAGGCGGGCAGTTCGCTCATCTTGGGATCGACCAGGATGGAGGTGCGGCGCTCGGAGATGTTGCCGATCTCGCAGAGCGCCATGGCGATCTGATCCGCAGCGTAAGCAACCGGTTCGGCGTGGAAGTTGCCGCCCGAGATGACGTCGCCGTCGTCGATGAAGACGAGCGGATTGTCGGTGACGGCGTTGGCTTCGCGCTGGAGCATGGCGGCGGCGTTGCGCAGCACGTCCAGGGTCGCGCCCATGACCTGGGGCTGGCAGCGCAGGGAGTAGGGGTCCTGGACCTTGTGGCAACCCCCTCGCGGTGGCTGTCGCGGATGGCCCGAGCCGGCCATCAGGGCGCGCAGGCGGGGCGGCGACGTCGATCTGGCCCGGGCTGGCCCCCCGCAGCGCATGGGATGCGCGGGTCGAACGGG
>NZ_JBNFOJ010000467.1:0-1456 GCF_057364705.1 Brevundimonas sp. CURTG3B2_SDJG | reverse complement strand
CTGGGGCCGGTTCCGCCGCGGCGACCTGATCCATCGCCTGCTGGAACGCCTGCCCGACGTCGATCCCGCCCGGCGGGCCGATGTCGCCGCCCGACTTCTGTCCCGCGAGCGGGACCTGGATGAGGCCCAGCGCGCCGAGATGATCTCGGCCGCCTTCCGGGTGCTGGACGACGCCCGGTTCGCCCCGGTGTTTGGCCCCGGCTCGCGCGCGAGACGGCGCTCACCGGGCGCATCGGCGACGCCCAGGTCTCGGGCCGGATCGACCGTCTCGTGGTGACGCCGGACCGCGTGCTGGTGATCGACTACAAGACCAACCGTCCCGCCCCCGAGCGGCCCGAGGACGCGGACCCCGCCTATGTCCGCCAGCTGGCGGTCTATGTCTCCATTCTGAGACAGCTCTATCCCGCCGCCCCGTCGAGGCGGCCCTGGTCTGGACCGACGGGCCCCGCCTGATGTCCGTGCCGCCGGAGCTGATGGAGGCGGCGCTGGGCGGCGCCGCGCGTTGATTTGCGGGCCTGCGTCCACCACATGGGTCCCAACGGGCTGGAATCACTCCAAGGTGTCCAGCCGATTCAGACAGCCCTCCGGCGTCCGCCGGCGGCGAGGAGACTTCTTCATGGCCACCGTCAAGGTCACCGACGACAGCTTCGACACCGACGTCCTGAAGGCCGGCCAGCCTGTGCTGGTCGATTTCTGGGCCGAGTGGTGCGGGCCGTGCAAGCAGATCGGCCCCGCCCTGGAGCAGATTTCGGATGAGCTGGCCGGCCAGGTGACGGTCGCCAAGGTCAACATCGACGACAGCCCGATGGTGCCTTCCAAGCTGTGCGTGAAGGGCATCCCGACGCTGATGCTGTTCAAGGACGGCCAACTGGCCTCGATGAAGGTCGGCGCCATGCCCAAGGGCAAGATCGTCGAATGGCTGGCCGAGGCCGGCATCAAGGCCTAGGGCTCATCCACCCCCGGAGGAGGGCTCCCCATGGGCGCCGTCAAGGTCACCGACGCCAGCTTCGAGGCCGATGTGCTGCGCGCCGCCTCGCCGGTGCTCGTCGATTTCTGGGCCGAATGGTGCCCGCCCTGCCTGCAGATCGCGCCGGCGCTCGAGCAGATCGCCGACGAACTTCAGGGCCAAGTGGTCATCGCCAAGATCAATATCGACGACAATCCGATGGTCCCCTCTCGACTGGGCGTGAAGGGCATTCCGGCCCTGATCCTGTTCAGGGACGGCGATGTCGTCGCCATGAAGTCCGGGGCCATGCCCCGCGGCAAGATCGTTCAATGGCTCGCCGAGAGCGGCGTCGGCGGGACCGCGGCCTGATCTCTTGGTCTTGATCTAGGCGGGCCAGGTCTCGCGGCTCGCGCCCAGCACCTCGCCGGCCAGGTACAGCGAGCCGCAGATGACCACCCGTCCGGCCCCGAGCCGCAGCGCGCGGTCCAGCGCCTCGCCGGCCGACGCCGA
>NZ_JBNFOJ010000466.1:0-1460 GCF_057364705.1 Brevundimonas sp. CURTG3B2_SDJG | reverse complement strand
CGGCCTTCTCGCCGCCGACGTCGGCGGCCATGCGGCCGAGGTGTCGGTGCCGCGATCGCGATCCACGTCTTCGCCGAACGTCAGGACACCCTGGCCGCCGCGGAGCGGGCGGGCCAGGACCGCCGCCTCTCGCGCGCGACTACCCAGATCCGGGTCGGCGGCGTCGCCGCGGCGGTAGAGACCTATCAGCACGAGCCCACGCCGCCGCTGATCGTGGTCGAATGCCTGAAGGACCCCCAGACCCTTCTTTGGGAAGTCGATCAGCTGGCCGAGGTCTGCGATTCCGGCACCAAGGTCGTGGTCATCGGCGCCACCAACGACATCCTCCTGTTCCGCGAGCTGATGCGGCGCGGCGTCAGCGAGTATCTGGTCGCCCCGATCCAACCGCTGCAGTTGATCTCGGCGATCGGCGGCCTGTTCGCCGATCCCGCCCAGCCGTTCGTGGGTCGGTCCATCGCCTTCGTCGGGGCGCGGGGCGGCTCCGGCGCCAGCTCGGTCGCCCACAATACCGCCTATGCGATGAGCGAGCGCATCGGCGCCAATACGGTGATCGTCGACTATGACCTGCCGTTCGGCACCGCCGGCCTGGACTTCAACCAGGATCCGCTGAACGGCGTCGCCGACGCCCTGACCCAACCCGACCGCCTCGATCCCGTCCTGCTGGACCGGATGATGGTCCGCTGCACCGACAAGCTGTCGCTGTTCGCCGCGCCGGCGACGCTGGACGCCGACTGGGAGATCACGCCCGACGCCTTCGAGGAGGTGACCACCCAGATCCGCTCGACGGCGCCTTTCGTGGTGCTGGATCTGCCGCACCTGTGGTCCGGCTGGATGCGCCGCACCCTGATCGCCGCCGACGAGGTCGTCGTGGTGGCCACGCCGGACTTGGCGTCGCTACGCAACGCCAAGAACATGATCGATCTGATCCGGCAGGGCCGCCCCAACGACGCACCGCCTCGGCTGGTGCTGAACCAGGTCGGCGTGCCGGGCCGTCCGGAAATCCCGGCCAAGGACTTCGGCAACGCCCTGGGCGTCCACCCCAGCCTGCTGATCCCCTTCGATCCGAAGGTGTTCGGCGCGGCGGCCAACAACGGCCAGATGATCCTGGACGCCGCCAACAAGTCCAAGGCCGCCGAAGCCTTCCAGACCCTGGCCCAGATCGTCTCGCGCCGCGAGATTCCCCAGCTGGCCGGTCCGAAGGCGGCGAAGACGACCGGCAAGTCGATGTTCTCCGGCCTGTTCAAGAAGAAGTCCTAAGGGGTGTTCGGCAAGCGCACAGGTCAGCCCGGCGCCCTCGCAGCCGCGACGCGTCCCGCGCCCACGCCTCAGCCCGCGCCCGAATCCTTCGTCCAGCCCCATCCGCAGCCGCCGCAAGGCGTCCAGACCCAGGCTTTCGCGTTCGACGCCGGCGTCGACGTGATGGAGCCGCCGGCCGCGCAGACGAGCGGCGGCTCGGAGCC
>NZ_JBNFOJ010000465.1:0-1464 GCF_057364705.1 Brevundimonas sp. CURTG3B2_SDJG | reverse complement strand
CGCCGCGGGCCGCCGCGACCGCCTCGTCGCGGATGGCGGTCCAGCGCCGGCCTTCAGCGCCCTCGCCGGGCCGCTCCGTCTCGCCCGGTTCGGGGAAGGCGCAGTCGATGACCGTGACCGCCCCGGCCCCGACGACGTCCAGCATCCGCTCGTACATGCCGGTGGTCAGCACCGGGCTGTCCAGCACGAACACCCGGGTCTGGGTCTCGTCCTGGGCCAGGATGTTGCCCAGGTTCTTGAACCGGGTGCGCAGGCTCATGGCCCCCGCCTCGCGCAGCGGGTCGATAGGCGGGTTGGTGACCTGGGCGAAGGCCTGGCGGAAGTAGTGCGAGAACGGCCGGCTCTGGTCCGACAGGACGGCCGGCGGGGCGTCGTCCCCCATCGAGGCGACGGCCTCCTTGCCCTCCCCCGCCATGGGATCCAGCAGGGCCTCGACATCCTCCTGGGTCCAGCCGACGGCGGCCTGGAAGCGGGTCAGGGCCTCGCCCGACAGGCGGCGCGGCTCGGGTCCCGGACCGATCTCGGGCTCCAGCTCGACGATGTTGGCCAGCCAGTCGCGATAGGGGTGCTGGGCCGCCAGCCGGTCGATGGTCTGGGTCTCGTCGTAGAGCTCGCCCGCCTCCAGATCGACCGAGATCATCCGCCCGCCGCCGATGTGCAGGCGGCGCGCGATGCGCTCGTCCGGCACGCCGGTCATGCCCGCCTCGGAGCCGCAGATCAGCAGGCCGTCGGTGGTCTGCATGGCGCGCAGCGGACGCAGGCCGTTGCGGTCCTTGCCGGCCACGACCCAGCGGCCGTCGGTGGCGCAGACCGCGGCGGGGCCGTCCCACGGCTCCATCACCGCGTTGCAGTAGGCGTACAGCGCCCGGTGGTCGTCCGAGATCACCCCCTCGATCGGCGCCTCGGGGATCAGCAGGGCCTTGACCATCGGGGCTGGACGCCCCGCCCGGACCAGCACCTCGAAGACATTGTCCAGCGCGGCGGAGTCCGAGCCCGAGGCCTGGATCACCGGCTTGACGGTGGCGTCGTCGGCGCCGAAGGCCTCGGCCGTCATGCGGATCTCGTGGCTGCGCATCCAGTTGGCGTTGCCGCGCAGGGTGTTGATCTCGCCGTTGTGCGCCAGCATCCGGAACGGCTGGGCCAGGCGCCATTCGGGGAAGGTGTTGGTCGAATAGCGCTGGTGGAACAGGGCCACGTTGGCCTCGACCGCGGGTCGGCCAGGTCCGGATAGAAGTCGGCCAGCGCCTCGGCCAGCATCATGCCCTTGTAGATGACCGACCGCGCCGACAGGGAGCAGACGTAGAAGGACTGCAGGCCCGCGGCGACGGCCCGCGCCTCGATGCGGCGGCGCAGCAGGTACAGCGCCCGCTCCAGGTCCTCGCCCTCCAGCCCCTCGGGCGGACTGAGCATGATCTGCTCGATCTCGGGCCGGGTGGCGGCGGCCCGCTCGCCCAGCACCTCGGC
>NZ_JBNFOJ010000464.1:0-1469 GCF_057364705.1 Brevundimonas sp. CURTG3B2_SDJG | reverse complement strand
CGGGGCTCTGGCAGCCCGGCCGCCTCGGCCTCGGCCAGCGCCCCGCTTGCTCCAGCCCTCCCGCGTGATCCGCCGCCGGATGGCGTATTCGGTCAGACCGAACACCTCGGCCAGCGCCGGCGCGCTCTCGCCCGCCAGATAGCGCGGCCGCACCAGGGCCCAGACCCGCGGGGCCCGGATGCGATAGGGATTGCGTTTCGGTCGGGGCAGGGCGGGGGTTTGATCCTTCATCCTCCCATTGTCGCCCACATCGACGCCCAGGCGGCTTCAGGACGCTGACGCCGGGCGAAAGGTCCGCGAAGTCAGGTCCTTGCCCGCTCCGCGATCGTCGGCTTTCCCGGAAAGGCCGACGATTGTCGCGGATGTATCGGGTGTCGGCCCTGTCGCGGGGGCGGGTGTCGCGGATGTCTCGGAGGGAATGTCTCTGTCGTGTCGGCGGGAGCGTCTCGTCGGCGTGGACACGCCGAACCCGCCCCAGACATGGACATTGCGTGGCGTCGTCCCAGCCGACGATGCGGAGCGGGCGTCGCCGGCGATCAGGCCAGGGCGGCCAGCAACTGCCTTGTCATGACCAGCGGATCCGCGCGTCCGTTTTGATTCGTCAGGACGACGGTCGTCAGGTCGGCCGCCAGGTCACGGCGGAGCCAGCAGGAGAAGCCCGCCGTCCCACCGCCATGCGCGACGACCCGCGCCGCCTCTTCCCCCTCGACCTCCCAGCCGTATCCCCAGCCGGCGGGGGAGCCGTCCTTCAACGTCGCCGGCCGCCACATGCGCTGACGCGCCGCCCGGCTGACGACGTCCTCCCGATCCAGGGCTTTGGCCCATCGGCACAGGTCGCGCGCGGTCGAGCACAGGCCCCCGGCCGAGAAGGTCGAGCCCGGCGCGCTGACGGGCGGATTTTCGTCCCAGGCGGCGTCATCCCAGAAACTGCGGCGGCCCAATCGGCGTCCGTCGGAACGCTTCCCCGGGGGCCGGTTCGCCGCATGCCCGCGGGCCTGAAGAACCGCTCTTCCAACTGCTCCCAGTAGGCCCGCCCCCCGACCGTCTCCGCCACCAGGCCCAGGAGGACGAAGCCGGTGTTGTTGTAGGCGTGGCGGGTCCCCGGCTCGAACGCCATGGGCTTGGCCGCCGCCATCTCGATCAGTTCGCGCGGAGCCACGTCGCGCGGCATCAACTCTCGGAAATTGCCGGCGTCCAGATATTCCGGCAGTCCCGACGTATGGCTCAGCAACCTGTCCAGGCTGAGCGGCCGCCAGGCCTCGGGCAGATCGGTCAGATAACGGCCGACCGGCGCGGCCGTCTCCAGCCGGCCCTCGATCTCCAACTCGAAGATCAGGCTGGCGGTGAAGGTCTTGGTGAGGGAGCCGATCTCGAACAGGGTGTCCGCGTCCGGCGGGGTCGGGTCCGCGGGACCGCGTCGGCCCTTGCCGCCAAGGGCCAGCGTGCGGCCTCGGCGCACGACGCCGATC
>NZ_JBNFOJ010000463.1:0-1475 GCF_057364705.1 Brevundimonas sp. CURTG3B2_SDJG | reverse complement strand
CCGCCGCCGGCCTGGCGGTGATCGAGGACTTCGGCGACGACCTGTTCGCGCGGGTGATCGAACAGGGCGAGGCCGAGGAGCCGCTGTACCTGGCCGCGGTCGAGGCCCTGGCCGCCCTGCACGCGGCCGAGACGCCGTCGGTGCTGAAGGGCGCGGCCGGCGACTGGCCGCTTCTGGCCTACGACGAGGTGGCGCTTCAGGGCGGGGCCGACTTGTTCGTCGAGTGGATCCCCCGGCTCTATCCGGCCCTGGCGTTCGACGCGGCGGCGATCGAGGACTGGCGCCGGGCCTGGGCGCCGGTGATCGCGCGGGGGGCGGGGGGCGCGACCGTCATGGCGCACCGCGACTATCACGCCGAGAACCTGATCCGGCTCGCCGGTCGCCGGGGCGCGGAGATGGTCGGAATGATCGACTTCCAGGACGCCGTACGGGCCCACCCGTCCTGGGACCTGCACTCCCTGCTCCAGGATGCGCGCCGGGACGTCTCTCCCGAGGTCGAGGCGCGGGCGCTGGAGCACTATTTCGCCCTTCGGCCCCAGGTCGACCGGACCGAGTTCCTGCGCGACTACGCCGGCCTGGCCGCCCTGAACCAGGCGCGCATCCTGGGCATCTTCGCGCGGCTGATCGTCCGCGACGGCAAGCCGCGCTACCGCGCCTTCATCCCGCGCATGTGGGCCCATCTGAACGCCAACCTGGAGAAACCCGGCCTGGAGACGGTGCGGACCTGGTTCGACATCCACGTTCCGGAGGCGATACGGCGATGACCGCGGCCCCCGAGACAGCTCCTCCCAGGACCGCCCCCCGGACCGCCATGGTGCTGGCCGCGGGCCTTGGCACCCGCATGCGGCCCTGACCAACGACCGGCCCAAGGCTCTGGTCCAGGTGGCGGGCCGGGCCCTGATCGATCACGTCCTGGACCGGCTGGCCGACGCCGGGGTCGAGCGCGCCGTCGTCAACGTCCACTGGTTCGCCGATCGGCTGGAGGCGCATCTGGCCGCGCGCGGGCGCGGACCGGCGATCGCCATTTCGGACGAGCGCGCGGAACTGCTGGAGACCGGCGGCGGTCTGAAGAAGGCGCGCCCCCTGCTGGGCGCCGACCCGGTGTTCGTGGCCAATATCGACAGCGTCTGGACCGACCGCGGCGACGCCCTGGATCAACTCGCCCGGCTGTGGGACCCGTCGGTCATGGACGCGGCGCTGCTGCTGGCGCGGCGCGAGGGCTCCGTCGGCTTCGAGGGCGACGGCGACGTCTTCCTGGACGAGGCCGCGCCTGGCGAGGGCGGGCGGCTGACCTTCCGCGGCGACGCGCCCTCGGCGCCCTACGCCTACATGGGCGTCCACATCTGCCGGCCGGACTATGTCGCGGACGGCCCGACGGCCCGTTCTCGCTCGCGGGTCTCTGGCGGACCTCGGCCGCCGCGGCCGGCTTTGGACTGCCGCAACCGGGGTGGTCGTGGAACCGAGGCGGCGCGGAC
>NZ_JBNFOJ010000462.1:0-1483 GCF_057364705.1 Brevundimonas sp. CURTG3B2_SDJG | reverse complement strand
GAAGGCGGGGACCCAGTGTTTTGGGCGATCCGGCCGCGCCAGGGAGCCGCAAACGACAATCCCGCTGACCTTGCGCCGACAAAAGAACTGGGTCCCCGCCTTCGCGGGGATGAGCGGAAATCCAAGCTGCTGATCCTGCTTTGCTTCAAATGAGTCTGAACCCTAGAAGGCGATCGAGTGCGATGCGCGGCCGCCACCGAAGCGGCGCTCCGCCTTGACGAGGGGGAGGCTGATCAAGGCGTAGGACGACCCACGGGCGTCGCCGGAGTTCGCGGCGTGGGGGCGTCCGGCTCGCCCGCGTGATGCTCGATCCGGCCGCTCTCGACTTCGCCGCGGGCGAACACCTCTTCCTGCCGTCTTCCAGCAGCTCCGTCCTGCGGCCCGCCGCGCCCGCCCTGGACCAGGCCGGACCGTCGGGGTGGCGTCATCGGGGGTGTTTCGGTTCGGGCATTCCGGACGAACCCGCGCCGCCGGGCCCCGTTCCCTCGCTGGATCAGGTCAGGTCCAACTCGGCGCGGTCGGCTCCGTGGCGGGCGACCAGCCGGGCCGGCCGGTCGCGCACCCACAGCCGGTCGCATTCGATGGCCTCCCAGCCCTCCGGCAGGACCACCGGTCGGCTGGGCCAGGCCCCAGGGTCCGCCTCCGACACCTTCAGTCCGGGCAGGCCGAACATCAGGCCGGTCAGGAAGCCGCCCATGTTGGCGAAGAACGGTCCCGAGGGCACGCCGTCCGGCACCTTGTCCAGCCGGTACTCCAGCGTCTGCTGGAACCTCCCGTACTGATAGGCGCCGTAGCCCTCCTCCAGCAGCTTCAGGGACAGCGCGCGGTCTCCGGCCCAGGCCGCCCAGGTCCCGTAGAGCGCCGGCAGCATCGGCGCCCCGACATAGTCCTTCCAGAAATCCAGATAGAAGCGCAGCGTCCTCTGCGCCGTCTCCGGATCGACCTCCGCCCAATAGGGGAACAGGCCCATGAGCGGCGCGGGCGTCGCGCCCTTCTCCTCGGAGGCCCTGTAGCCGTCGTGCGAAGCGATCACGCCATCGGACCGCATCGGCAGGCGCAGGCCATCCGCCACCTCGTTCCAGCGCGGATCCGCCGGCAGGCCCACGACCTCCGCCATGCGGGTCGCGCGCCTCAGCATGATCCGCGCCGCCATCAGCGTCATGGCGTCGTTGTCGTCCGTCGCCTTCCGCTCGGCCGGACCGCCGCCCTCGCGCAGGTCGAAGCCGCCCCGCCTGCGGTCCACGCGATCGACGAACCAGTCGGCCACGCCCGACACCACGGGCCAGACGTCCTCCTTCAGGAACCGCCCGTCCCCGGTGGCGTCGGCGTACCAGGCGAAGGCTCGCGCGACGTGCAGGTTGATGTGGTCCTCGCGCGCCGCCGCGCCCGCGCCGCAACCTAGGCCCATGCCGCCCGGGCTCGTCCCCCCGTACCTCTCGACCGAGGCGCTGGCGGCTCGGATGGGCGAGCCTGGCCTGCGCAT
>NZ_JBNFOJ010000461.1:0-1484 GCF_057364705.1 Brevundimonas sp. CURTG3B2_SDJG | reverse complement strand
GGCGTGGCCAGCTTCACCGCCTCGCTGCTGACCCAGGGCACCGCGACCCGGTCGGCGCCGGAGATCGCCACCGAGACCGAGCGGCTGGGCGCCGACATCGGCGCGGGCGCGGGCGCGGACTTCACCAATGTCTTCGCCTCGTCGCCGGCCAACGTCTTTCCGCAGACCATGGCCCTGATGGCCGACGTGGTGCGCAACCCCGCCTTCGCGACCGAGGAGCTGGAGCGCGCCAAGACCCAGGCGCTGAACGGCCTCCGGGTCCAGCTGTCGCAGCCGGGACCCGTCGCGGGCCTGGCCGCCTCGCGCGCCGTCTATGGCGACGCGCCCTATGGCCAGCCGGCTCGGGCACGCCGACGACCATCCCGACGCTGACGCGCGAACAGCTGGAGGCCTTCCACCGGACCGCCTATCGCCCCGGCTCGGCGACCCTGGTCTTCTCGGGCGACATCACCCCCGAGGCCGCCTACGCCCTGGCCGAGCAGGCCTTCGGCGACTGGCGCGACCCGGCGGGCCAGGCCGTGGCCGTCGCCGATCCGGCCGGGCCGGCGATCGCCCCGCGCGTCATCGTGGTCGACCAGCCCGGCGCGGGCCAGGCGGCGGTCTATGCGGCCATGCGCGCCATCTCGCGGACGGACGACGCCTACTTCCCGCTGCTGGTCGGCAACGCCCTGATGGGCGGCGGCTTCTCGGCGCGTCTGAACCAGGAGATCCGCATCAAGCGCGGCCTGTCCTACGGCGCGGGGTCCAGCCTGGGCGTGCGCCAGGACGAGGGCATCCTGACCGCCACCGCCCAGACGCGGAACGACGCCGTGCCCGAGGTGGCCGGCCTGATCCTGGCCGAGATCACCCGCCTTTCCGCCACCCAGGCGACCGAGGCCGAACTGGCGCCGCGCAAGGCGACCCTGGTCGGCGCGTTCGGCCGTTCGCTGGAGACGGTGGACGGCCTGGGCGGCCTGGTCGCCAATCTGGCGCTCTACGGCCTGCCGATGTCGAACCTGGCCCGCTACGACGACGACGTGAACGGCGTGACGCCGGCGCAGATCCAGGCGGCGGCGGGCGAGCATCTGCAGGCGGCGAACGCCAGCCTGGTGATCGTCGGCGACGCCTCGCAGTTCATCGACGCCCTGCGCGCCGCCTATCCCAATGTCGAGGTCGTGCCGCTGTCGGGGCTGAACATCGATACGGCGCGGCTGCAGTAGGGGGCGGGCGTTTTCTCCCTCCCCCGCCGGGGGAGGGAGAACCGATGTGTCTCACGCCGACAGACAGACCACCTGGGCCACGCGCAGGTCGCGCCGCAGGTCGTCGGCGACCAGGCCGTAGTTGTCGACGGTGACGATGCGGCCGGTCACGGGCTCGTCGGCCTTCTGCACGCCGCGGATGGCCGGGCCGAAGGTCTCGGGCGCGGTGGTGTAGATGCGGCCCCGGCGCGGGCTCTCGGCGATGGTGACGCCGACGGCGCGGCCCTGGCGGTCCAGCACGGGCTG
>NZ_JBNFOJ010000460.1:0-1485 GCF_057364705.1 Brevundimonas sp. CURTG3B2_SDJG | reverse complement strand
CCGGCCCGCGCCCGGCCGCCGTACGCCCGCTCCCGGCCCCTGCTCCAGGCCGAGGCCGACCGGCGAACGGCCGTACCAGCCCGCGGCTTCGGCTCCCGCGGCGGCGAACCCGCCGCGTCAATCGGTGCAATAGGTCCGCGCACCCTGTCGCCCGAAGCGCTCGCTGCTATAGGGTGCGGCGCGCCGCGAGCGTGGCGAAACTGGTAGACGCAAGGGACTTAAAATCCCTCGACTTCGGTCATGCGGGTTCGACCCCCGCCGCTCGCACCAGCCGTTCCCACCCCCTTGAGGCGGGCGGATCCCCAGACCGGGAATCTTGAAAGACGCCGATATCTGTGTTCGATAGCGGACGCAGGTCGGACGGGGGCTGGACGAACTGACGGCGGGGGGCGGTGATGAACCGTGCGTGTGCTGGGCGTGAACCGATCTCGACCCCGTTCTTCTGGCGACTCCTTCTTCTAGTCGCCGCGGTCCTGGCCCTGCTGGCCGTCCCCGTTCGCGCCCAGGCCCAGGTGGTGATGACGCCGCCGCCGGGCGCCTTGCCCGCAGCGACGGGCGGTACGCCGTACACCCAGACCTTCAGCGCTAGCGGCGGAACGGGGCCCTATATCTACAGTCTGTCGGCGGGAGCATTACCGCCGGGACTGGCCCTGAGCAGCGCGGGGCTCATGTCCGGAACGCCCACCACAGCGGGCTTCTATACGATGACGATCCGCGCGACCGACAGCCTGGCGGCGACCACGACAAACACCTTCACGCTCCAGGTCCTTTCGCCATCGATCGTCGTTCCCCTTCCGTCCTGCCCGACGGCGTTGGCGGGCAAGCCTTCACGCAGATGCTGTCCGCCAGCGGGGGGGCAGGCCCCTACACCTTCTCGCTGACGGCCGGAACTCTCCCCCCGGGCATCGCCCTGAGCAGCGCCGGAATCATCTCCGGCACCCCCACGACGCCTGGGCTCTACAACCTGACGGTCCGAGCGACCGATGCGTTCGGATTCAGCGGGCAGCAGGCGTTCAGTTTCCGTATCCTGGCGCCGACGATCGAGGTGTCTCCGACCACGCTGGCGAACGGCGTCGTGGGCGTGTCCTTCTTGCGGACGGTGACCGCCAGCGGCGGGACCGGACCCTACACCTTCTCGCTGACGAGCGGCGCGCTTCCAATCGGCGTTTCGTTCAACAGCGCCGGACAGTTCTCGGGGGCGCCCCGGAGCGACGGGACGTTCAGCCTGACCGTCCGCGCGACGGACGCCTTCGGATTCACGGGCGCCCAAGCCTACACCTTCGTCATCGCTCCACCGACCCTGACGATGACGCCTACGACGCTCCCCGGCGGCCATGTCGGCGCGGCGTACGCCCAGGCGCTGGGCACGAGCGGCGGGATCGCGCCGTACACCTACAGCCTGGTCAGCGGCAGCCTGCCGGTCGGCGTGGCGTTCAGCAGCGCGGGCCAATACTCGGGCGTCCCGACGACCGCGGGCTCGTACAC
>NZ_JBNFOJ010000459.1:0-1491 GCF_057364705.1 Brevundimonas sp. CURTG3B2_SDJG | reverse complement strand
GCGCGAGGCGGCCGGCCTGCTGCTGCGCGAACTCGCCGACCCCGCCTATCCGGGCCGGGAGGACGCGTTCACCCTCAACGAGACGCTGTCCGCCGCGGACTGGGCCTGGTCCTGGCGGGTCTCGGGCGCGCTTCAGCATCAGCCGGTCCGCGCGCGCCAGCACCGCGGCTCGGGCCTGGACGCCTGGTCCCGCCTGCCGGAATGGGAGGACGAAGCGCCCCGCGGCGAGGCCGGCTCGGCTCCCGTCGACTCGGAGAGCGCCCGCATCCGGCTGGAGAAGCTGCTCCAGGCCTCGGGCCTGGACGAGACCCGCCCGACCCAGTCCGACTACGCCGCCGAGGCCGCCTTCGCCTTCTCGCCCCGCAACGAGGAGGCCGGCCCGCGTGCTGCTGGCGGAAGCGGGCACCGGCACGGGCAAGACCCTGGGCTACCTCGCGCCCGCCAGTCTTTGGGCCGAACGCAACGCCGGCGCAGCCTGGGTCTCGACCTACACCCGCGCCCTCCAGCGCCAGATCGACCGCGAGAGCGCCGCCCTCTGGCCCGACCCCGCCGAGCGCAAGCGCAAGGCCGTCGTCCGCAAGGGACGCGAGAACTACCTCTGCCTGCTGAACCTGCAGGAGATGGTCCAGGCCGCCCAACTCGGAAACGGCGACCTGATCGGCATGGCCCTGGCCAGCCGCTGGGCGATGCATTCGCGCGATGGCGACATGACCGGAGGCGACTATCCCGGCTGGCTGCCCGGCCTGTTCGCCACGGCCCCCTCGCATCAGGCGTCCGCCGCCAACCTGGTCGATCGGCGCGGCGAGTGCGTCCACGCCGCCTGTCCTCACTACCGGACATGCTTCGTCGAAAAGACCATCCGCGCCAGCCGGCGGGCGGACCTGGTCGTGGCCAACCACGCCCTGGTCATGACCCAGGCCGCCTTCGACGGCGCCCGCTCTGCGCGGGGTCTGAAGCAGGACGGCGAGACCGCGGCCCTGAAGCGCATCGTCTTCGACGAAGGCCACCACCTGTTCGACGCCGCCGACAGCGCCTTCTCGGCCTGCCTGTCGGGCCAGGAGGCCGCCGAGCTGCGCCGCTGGCTGCGTGGGCCCGAGGGCCGAGGCCGGCGCGGACGCGGCCTGGAGCAACGCCTGGGCGATCTCTGCGCCGGCAACGAGGCGGCGACCAAGGCCCTGCAGGACGCCGTCCACGCCGCCGCCCAGCTGCCCGGCGAGGGAGTTTCGGGCCGCATCGCGCCCGCCTCGGGCGAGGTCAATCCGATCGGTCCGATCGAACGGTTCCTGGTCGCCGCGTTGGAACAGCTCCGAGCACGGACGGACGAGACTCCCGGCGGCGGCGAGTTCGGCATGGAATGCTCGCTGCGCCCGGTCACCGACCCGGTGCTGGAGACCGCGCGCGAGGCCGCCAAGGCCCTCGCCGCCGTCGAGGCGCCGCTGCTGGCCCTGTCGCGCCACCTGGAGGACATTCTCGACGACGAGGCCTCCGAAC
>NZ_JBNFOJ010000458.1:0-1493 GCF_057364705.1 Brevundimonas sp. CURTG3B2_SDJG | reverse complement strand
CGCGCCGCCGCGTCGAGCCGGCTACGACGCCTTGCGCCACTCCGCGGCCTCGGAGGCCCAGGGTGCGGGCGGCCCGCTGGAGCCCGCCGTCGTCAAATGGTTCAACCGCACCAAGGGCTACGGATTCGTGGTGCGCGACGGCCAAGCGGGCGATATCTTCGTCCACGTCGAGACGCTCAGGCGTTGCGGGCTGGACGATCTTCTGCCCGGAGAGCCGGTCTCGGTGCGGTTCGCCGAAGGCCCCAAGGGCCTGGTGGTCGCGGAAATCAGGCCGGGCGGATAGTCTTCCGCCTCATCAAGGGCGGATGCGTATGACCCATCGTCGTGGATTTCTGGCCGTCGCGGCGGTCGTCGGCCTGCTGGCGGCGTGCGCCGGGCAGGGCGCGCCCAAGGACGCTCACGGAAACCCCATGGAGCCGCTGACCATCACGACCTCGACCGGCGTGCACCGCTTCATGGTGGAGATCGCCGACGACGAGGCCGAGCGCCAGCGGGGCCTGATGGAACGGCCGCCGCTGGCCGACGACCGGGGCATGCTGTTCCAGTTCCCCGATGTGGCCGAGCGCGGCTTCTGGATGCACAACACGCCCAGCCCGCTGGACATCATCTACATCGATCCGCGCGGCCGGATCGTCTCGATCGCCAAGAACGCCGCGCCGAACTCGGACGCGATCATCCCGTCCAACGGGCCCGCGATGGGGGTGCTGGAGCTTCGGGCGGGGCGTTCGGACGAGATCGGCGCCAAGCCCGGCGACGTGGTCCGCCATCCCTTCTTCGCGGAATAGGCGCGAAAGGCGCGTTGCGGCGCGGCGTCGAGTGTGTCAAATCCCGCCGCCGGAGTGTAGCGCAGCCTGGTAGCGCATCTGGTTTGGGACCAGAGGGTCGGAGGTTCGAATCCTCTCACTCCGACCATTTCCCTGTCGCGATTTTCACCGCCCGCCGGTCGCGTTTCCATGCAACGGCGCGAGAGGTTTAGGGAATCGCCGTTATCCCACTTTCAAGTTCCGCTGTTCGATGGCAGCCTGCCGCCAAGCTAGCTTCGGCGGGCCCGTGGCGGAGCGGCACTGCGCGCCCGCCTGCGGCGGACCTGCCGAAAGATCCCCTTGAGACGCGGCCGCGGCCGCCGGAGGAGGAACCCGGTCGTGGACATCGCATTGGCCAGGAAGGTCGTCGCCCAGCTCCCGTCCGACGCGGCCGCCTTGATCTTCAGTCGGTTGACCCTCCAGGAGCGAGCGGCGATCCGGCGGGCCCTCACCGCCGAGGAGCTCGCCAATCCCGCCTGGACGGATGTTCTCGATCAGATGGATCAGCAGAACATGGACGTCCTGTGGAGGCACCTCGACGTCCTGCGGGACATCGACGCCAAGGCTGTCGGAAGACATGAACCCCGACGCCGTCATGGACCTCGGCCGTCGGATCGAGGCGGGAAATGGACGCGGCGGAGCGGCGGCGGCGGCGGAGCGCGATCGGACGGCGGAGGACGGCGGAGCGGG
>NZ_JBNFOJ010000457.1:0-1495 GCF_057364705.1 Brevundimonas sp. CURTG3B2_SDJG | reverse complement strand
CCGCCAGAGGGCGGGCGGCAGGCGGTCGTCGGCCCGCTTGTCGAAGTCCGGGATCGGGATCTCGTCGCCGGGGGCCGCGGCGGACAGGTCGTCGATCAGCCGACCCAGCAGGCCCAGGTCGTGGGTCCCGGGCGGGCCGCGGGTCTGGAACAGGGGGTGGGCGTCCCGCGCCATCGCCTCGCGTTCGGCCCGGGTCAGATAGACGTCGTCGATCGAGATCTGCGCCCCGCCGAAACGTTCGGCGGCGCCCCGGGCCAGGGTGGTCTTGCCTGACCCTTGCGCCCCCACGATCCCGATCAGCGGCGGGCGCTCCTTCGGCCCGGCGGCGATCAGCCGACCGACCAGATCGACCACGCGGGGATCGGCGGCGGCGGCGGAGACGGGCATGCGGGCGGTGTATCGAGCCAAGGCGAGGGATGACAAGCGCCTTCACAGCACCCGAATGCTCGGCAGGACCTGGGCGGGCCGCAGCATCAGGTCGGTGATCGCCCAGACCAGGGCGTCGGCGCGGTCCAGGCTGTGGCGGCCTTCGTCCGGCCCGCCCATCGCCGTCAGCTCCTCCTCCAGGTCGCGGAAGTCGCCCAGGTGGATCACCCGGCCCTGTTCGTAGAGGGCGGACACCGGTTCGGCCCGCGCCCGCTTGCCGGTGGTGGCGCGCACTTCGCGCAGGCGCACCGACCCCCGCTGGGTGCGCAGGGTGTGGCCGACCATCTCTCCGCCCTGGTTCACCTCGGCCACGACCGCCTCGGCCCGGAATTCGTCCAGCGCCGCGATGGTTCGCCGCGCCCAGCCGGCGGGGCTCAGTCCCGACATCGACCGGTCGGCCAGCACATAGGCCCGGTCTCCGCGCCGGCCGGCCACCGACGATGCCGCAGGCGTCGCTGCCGCGGGTGGTCCGTCGGGTCCTATGGCCACCACGACGTCCGTCCGAACCCGTCCGGCGGCGCGCCGGTCCCGGGCGCGCGCCAGGTCCTCGGCCCGGAAAAGGCCGTCGGCGGCCTCGACGATCCGTCCCTCCAGCTCCTGCTCGGCCCGCCGCGTCCCGCCGTAGAGGGCCGTCAGCCGCTCGAATGAAGCCCGGCGCCAGGTGGCGGCGTTGTCGCGCGTCGCGCATGGGTGAAGGCGCAGCCGGCCTCGGCCTTCAGCGCCCGCAGCGCCGCCATGGGGCGCGGCGTCGTGGTGACGACCAGCCGGGGATCGTCCCCCAGCCGAAGGCCCAGCCGCAGCATAGCCAGCACCTCCTCCGGCCGGGCCCAGGCGCAGTATTCGTCGGCCCAGGCGGCGCCGAACTGCGGCCCGCGGAGGCTGTCCGGATCCTCGGCCGAGAAGGCGAAGGCCTCCGCCCCGTTCGGAAAGGTCACCCGCCGCCGCGAGGGTTCGTAGACCGGCCGCCCGCCGGACGGCCAGCCGGGCAGGGCCATCAGGCCCGAGGGGCCGTGGACCATCACCTCGCGCACGTCGTGCAGGGTCGCGCCCACCAGCGCCAGCCGCCCGG
>NZ_JBNFOJ010000456.1:0-1500 GCF_057364705.1 Brevundimonas sp. CURTG3B2_SDJG | reverse complement strand
GGCTCCGCCCGCCGGCAGGTCCAGCCAGCGGACGACGACGTCGCCGCCGGGGACGACGGCGACGGTGCGCATCGGCTCCGGACGCGGGCCCTCGATGGACAGGCTCCCGCGCTCCAGCACGAAGCCGCCCTGCCCGATCACGAGGAACGGCGCGGGGTCGGAGGCGAGCACGGGCAGCAGGATCAGGCGGACGGGCTTCATTCTTCGGGGGTCCATCGCTGGATGACGGTGCGCACGCCGCCGTCGGGACGGGCTTCGAGCAGGGCCGTGCGCACGGCCTGCCCGCCGCCGTAGTCGACGTCGATGCGGAGGTTGAAAAAGCGGGTCAGGACGGTGACCTGATCGCGGACTTCGTCAGGGACCTGGGCTCCGGCGAGGGCCGGCTGCTCCCAGAAGGCGGCCGTGCTCGCCCAGCCGTCGCGCGGACGCCGAGCGATCGCCGCCTTGGCCGCCGCGCCCTGAACCGCCCCGCCGGTCAGCATGACGATCAGGGGCGCGTCGGCTTCGGTCAGGGTGTTCACGTTCAGGGGCGACAGGGCGCTGGTCGGCAGGGCGCAGACGTAGGGGCGCAGCCGGCGGTAGGTGTCGGCGTCGACCCCTTTCACAGCGCGCAGCTCGCTGACCTCGGCCAGAAGGACGCCGCCGGTGCGGTAGGGCGTCGCCAGACCCGCATAGGCGCCGTCTCGGCGCCCAGCGGCAGCGAGACGGAATCGGCGTCCAGCCAATCCGTGAGCGCATCGGCGACGGCCCGCATCCGGCTGTCGGGCGCCCCGACCGCGCGGCCCAGCGCCAGGAACTGGGTCGCGCCCAGGGGCCGGGCGGTCAGGTCCTCGCCGACCCCCTGGACCACGCTGTTCAGGTTGAAACAGGCCTGGCCGTCGGTGACCACGGCGGACAGGGCCCCGCCCTCGATCGGGAAGGCGTAGCGGCGGCCGTTCCAGTCGGGCGTCAACGGCGTGCGCGCGGTCCGCCCGCATCAGGCGCCCCACCTGACGCCGCGCCAGGGCCTCGGCGCCCGAGGCGTACCACTGGGCCTGCGCCTGGGTCTCGGCGTTGGTCGCCCGCCGCACCGAGAAACGCACGTCGTCCAGCACGGCCACGGCGACGACCGACATCACCGCCACCAGCAGGAGCACTGTGAGCAGGGCCATGCCTTCGCGATTCCCGGGCCGGCGCACGCTCATCGGCCGCTCCCCACCAGGAACAGCTGGCTGACCGAGCCGTAGCCGTCCAGCGTCATGGTCACGCGCGCCGCGTCCGGCAGCGGCCGCTCGGGCGTGGGCAGGAAGGCGGGCGCCTCCTGCCGTCGCGGACGAAGGCGACGGTCGGGTCGCGGACGCCGCGGTACAGCACCTGCGGCGGACCGGGCCGGGCCCCGTCCACGATGGCTGGAGACGCGCCGCTCCAGCCGCCCCTCGACCAGGCGGTACTCGACCCTCTGGAGCGACGGCCGGGCCTGCTCTCCGGGATTGCTGGCCCCCGCGCGGATCAGGGTGAGGA
>NZ_JBNFOJ010000455.1:0-1504 GCF_057364705.1 Brevundimonas sp. CURTG3B2_SDJG | reverse complement strand
CGTCGACGCCGATGCCACACCTCAGCCCGCCGACGGACGCGGCGCTGAAGGTGGTTCCTGGGCATGTCGCGGGCGTAGGCAAGACCTACGAGATGCTCCGCGCCGCCCGCCGGCGGAAGGCCGAGGGCGCCGACGTCGTGGTCGGCGTGGCCGAAACCCACGGCCGCAAGGAGACGACCAGCCTGCTGCGAGGCCTTGAGGTGATGGCGCGCGCACCGATCGTCCATCGCGACAGGACCCTGCTGGAGTTCGACATCGACGGCGCCCTGGTCCGCCGGCCGGATCTGCTGCTGGTGGACGAGTACGCCCACTCCAACGCCCCGGGCTCGCGTCACCCCAAGCGCTGGCAGGATGTGGAGGAGATCCTGGACGCCGGGATCGACGTCTGGACCACGCTGAACATCCAGCACGTGGAAAGCCTGTCGGACGTGGTGCTTCGCATCACTGGGGTCCGCCAGCGCGAGACGGTGCCGGACAGCGCGCTTAGCCGCGCCGACGATATCGAGGTGGTGGACATCACCCCCGACGAGCTGCGCAAGCGGATGGCCGAGGGCAAGGTCTACGTCCCCGAGACCGCGCGGCTGGCGGCGGAGAATTTCTTCAAGGTCGAGAACCTGACGGCCCTGCGCGAGCTGGCCCTGCGCCGCGCGGCCCAGACCGTGGACGACCAGTTGGTGGCGACCCTGCGCGAGCGGGGCATGCAGGGACCGTGGGGCGGCCGGCGAGCGGATTCTGGTGCTGGTCGGCGGGGACGCCATGGCGGCCTCGCTGGTGCGGGCGGGCCGGCGCCTGTCGGACATGATGATGGATGCCCCCTGGACGGTGGCTCACGTCGATCGGCCCTCGGCCGGACGCCGGTCGGCGCCGTCCGAGACGCGGCTGTCGGAGGCCTTCAAACTGGCGGAGCAGCTGGGCGGGCGGACGCTGGTGCTGACCGGCGACGACGTGGTGCGCGCGGTGATGGATCACGCCCAAAGGTCCAACGTCACCCAGATCGTCATCGGCAAGGGCAGGGACAGTCGCCTATCGGAGTGGCTGGGCCGGTCTCTGGCGGCCGAGCTGCTGCGTCAGGCCCGGGGCGCGGCGATCCATGTGGTCACCGACGGCGGCGAACCCGACGCCCCCGCGCGCGCCCGCCTCCCGGCGTTCGGCGGCTGGCCCGGCTATCTGATCGGGGCGGCGTTCGTGGGTCTGGCGACGGTGATCGCGCTGTTCCTGGATCGGACATTCGAGCGAGTCGACCTGGGCGTGGTCTATCTGACGGCGGTGCTGGCGGCGGGCGTGCTTTACGGCCTGAGGCCCGCGCTGGCGGCTGCGACGACGGCCTTCCTGGTCTACAACTTCCTGTTCCTGCAGCCGCGCTACAGCTTCGCCATCGGCTCGCCCACGGACCTGCTGACCCTGGTGGTCTTCTGGGCGGTGGCGCTGGTGACCGGCGCTGGCGGGCCGGGTGAGGGAGCAGCGCGGCGGCGCAACGCCGGGCGTCGGGCGTGTCGGCCTTGCT
>NZ_JBNFOJ010000454.1:0-1505 GCF_057364705.1 Brevundimonas sp. CURTG3B2_SDJG | reverse complement strand
CGCCCCCGGTGCTGCGCGCCATGGCCGACGCGCTGGAGGCCGACATCGACCGGCTGGTCGCCCTGCTGAGCCGCGAAGCCGGCAAGACCCTGAACGACGGCGTCGCCGAGGTGCGCGAGGCCGCCGACTTCTGCCGCTACTACGCCATGCTGGCCGAGCGCGATTTCGGCGGGCGCGAGGAGCTGAAGGGCCCGGTCGGCGAGATCAATCAACTCGTTCTGCATGGCCGCGGCGTCTTCGCCTGCATCAGCCCGTGGAACTTCCCGCTGGCCATCTTCACCGGCCAGATCGCCGCCGCGCTGGCCGCCGGCAACGCCGTGCTGGCCAAGCCGGCCGAGCAGACGCCGCTGATCGCCGCCGAGGCCGTGCGCCTGTATCACAAGGCCGGGCTGAATCCCGACCTGCTGGCCCTGGTGCCCGGCCGCGGCGAGACCGTCGGCGCCAAGCTCGTCTCCCACCCCGGGATCGACGGCGTCGCCTTCACCGGCGGCACCGACACCGCCGCCGCCATCAACCGCTCGATCGCCGCGCGCCCCGGCCAGATCATCCCCTTCATCGCCGAGACCGGCGGGCTGAACGGGATGTTCGTGGACACCACCGCTTTGAAGGAACAGGTGATCGACGACGTCATCCTGTCGGCCTTCGGCAGCGCGGGCCAGCGCTGCTCGGCCCTGCGCGTCCTCTACGCGCCCAAGGATTCGGCCGACGCCCTGATCGAGGGGCTGAAAGGGGCGTTGGCCGCCCAGGTCGTCGCCGACCCGGTCGATCCGTCGACCGACATCGGCCCGGTCATCGACGCCGAGAGCCGCGCCGCCCTGGAGGCCCACGTCGAGCGGCTGAGGACCGAGGCGAAGATCATCGCCCGCGCCGAGTTGCCGGCGGGCGCCGAGAAAGGCGACCTGTTCGCCCCGACCATCGCCGAGATCCCGACGCCGGACTTCCTGGAGCGCGAGGTCTTCGGCCCGATCCTGCATGTCTACCGCTACGACCCCGCCGACCTGAAGGGCGTGGCCGGCAAGCTGGCGGCGCGCGGCTACGGCCTGACACTGGGCGTGCACAGCCGCATCGAGGCCTTCGCCGAGGAAGTCATCCGCCTGGTCCCCGCCGGCAACGTCTACATCAACCGCTCGATCACCGGCGCGGTGGTGGGCGTCCAGCCCTTCGGCGGCGAGGGCCTGTCGGGCACCGGCCCCAAGGCGGGCGGTCC
This sequence comes from Brevundimonas sp. CURTG3B2_SDJG, assembly GCF_057364705.1. NCBI lineage: Bacteria > Pseudomonadati > Pseudomonadota > Alphaproteobacteria > Caulobacterales > Caulobacteraceae > Brevundimonas > Brevundimonas sp. CURTG3B2_SDJG. The sequence goes on along the minus strand of NZ_JBNFOJ010000454.1, from coordinate 298 downwards.
CAACAGCCTGATCCGCTACGCGGCGGAGAAGGCCATCTCCAACAACATTTCCGCCCAGGGCGGCGACCCGGCGCTGCTGAACCTCTGACGGTCCGCGTCAGATTCCGGCGCCCCGCGGGTGGTTTTCGGCCGGCGGGAAGTCCTGCATGCTGAGCGCCGCATCAAGGGAGTTCGACATGAAGCGCCTGTTCCTCGCCTCCGTCATGACGATCCTCGCCGCCGGCTGCTCGGCCGCCTCCGAGAAGCCGGCCGAGGATGCGGCGCCCGCGGCCGAAGCCGCCGCGGAGGCGGCTCCCAT
>NZ_JBNFOJ010000453.1:0-1521 GCF_057364705.1 Brevundimonas sp. CURTG3B2_SDJG | reverse complement strand
GGCCCGGCATCCGCGCCGGGCGCTCGGCCGTCCAGATCTACTCGGCCCTGATCTACGAGGGGCCCGGGCTGGTCGGGCGCATCAAGCGCGACCTCGCCGCCCGTCTGCGCGCGGAGGGCTTCTCCACGGTCGCCGAGGCGGTCGGTTCGGGCCGTTGACGGAGCGTTAGTGCAAGCCGGCTAGGGTGGCCGGACGGGCGGAGTGCGCCCGCGCTCGGGGACCCGTATGGCGATCGCCAAAGCCGACACGCCTGCGCTCGCCCCTCAGGACTGGGCGGGCGCCATCCGCCAGCGGCGCAAGGCGTTGCTGCAGCGGCTGGGCATGGCCGCGGCCTGCGCCCTGGTGTTCAGCCCGCTGATCGGCTGGGACGTCAGCGTGGGCTGGGTCCTGGGCTACTTCCTGGTCCAGGTGCTCGACATCTGGGCGTTCGCCCCGATCATCGGCGGCCGCGCCGAGAAGCTGACCGGCTTCCGCGCCGTGGCCGGCGGACTGCTGCTGACCGTCAATGCGGGCTATTTCGGCAGCTTGTCGATTCCGCTCTGGCTAGTCGGCGGCCCGATGGGCGGCATCTGCGCCTCCATGCTTCTGTCCGCCGGCGCCATCTATTCGATGATCAACGCGCCGCGATCGACCCAGGTGCTGATCCTGACGGTGACGCCGCAGTTCCTGTACCTGACCTCCATACCCTTCTTCATGGCGCTGTTCGGCGCCTCGACCGGCTTCGTCACGGCGGCGGCCATCGCGGTGGGCGTCTTCATCACCTACTGCCTGTCGACCTGGCAGCGCATGAACGAGGCGCGCACGGCCGAAAGCGCCGCGCGCATCGAGGCGGAGCAGAAGCGGCGGGACGCGGAGCACGCGATGGAGGGTCGCAGCGCCTTCCTGGCCGCGGTCGGCCACGACCTGCGCACTCCCATCAGCGCCATCCTGACCGGCGCCGCCGAGCTGGAGCGGGGTGCCGGCGACGGCTCTTCGCGCGCCCAGGCGCGGCTGATCACCGACGCCGGCCTGATGATGAAGGCCCTGCTGGACGATCTTCTGGACCACGCCAAGCTGGAAGCCGGACGCATGACCGTCGACGCCGTCGACTTCAACCTGCGCGACCTGCTGAACCAGACCGTGCGCCTGTGGCGCGGACCGGCGCGGGCCAAGGGCCTGAAATTCCGCGTCGAGGGCGCCGCCTCCATGCCCGCCTCGGTGCGGGGCGATCCGATGCGCCTGCGCCAGGTCCTGAACAACCTGATCTCCAACGCCATGAAGTTCACCACCGCCGGGTCCATCACCCTGCGTCTGAACGGGTGGGAGGAGGAGCCCGGCGGCTACGCCGTGCTGATCGAGATCGCCGACACCGGGCCCGGCATGACTTCGGCCCAGATCGCCCGGCTGTTCACCCCCTTCGACCAGACCGCCGACGGCGTCAGCGCCCGCCACGGGGGCACCGGCCTGGGTCTGGCCATCAGCCGCCAGCTGGCCGAGCTCATGGACGGCCGCCTGACCGCCCGCAGCCGGCCGGGCGAAGGC
>NZ_JBNFOJ010000452.1:0-1523 GCF_057364705.1 Brevundimonas sp. CURTG3B2_SDJG | reverse complement strand
GCGCCCGGGGTGGCCGTCCGCTGGCCGCGTCCCGCGTTGGAGGTCCCGGCGGGGGGGGGGGGGGGGGGGGGGTGAGGCCTTTTCGCCGCCCTGCAGCGGTGTCGCACCCCCGTCGCTGAACCTTGACCGCAGCGCGGCCGTTACCGACTTCAGCGTCAAGGAGAGACCGATGATGCCCGAGACCGAAGCCCGCATCGCCGCGCTTGAGGACAAGACCCTCCTGCTGCTGGACGACGACAACGCCCTGCGCACCCGCATGGGCCGCGCCCTGGAAAGCCGCGGCTTCCAGGTGACGACCGCCGGTTCGGTGGCCGAGGCCAATGAGGCGCTTCGCGCCGCCGTCCCGGCGTTCGCCGTGCTGGACATGCGGCTGGAGGACGGCAACGGCCTGAAGGTGGTCGAGGCCATTCGCGATCGGCGCGAGGACGCCCGCATCGTCATGCTGACCGGCTACGGCGCCATCGCCACCGCCGTCGCCGCCGTGAAGGCCGGGGCCGTCGACTACCTGCAGAAGCCCGCCGACGCCGACGACGTGGTCAAGGCGCTGCTGATGACCGGCGAGGCGCCCGAGCCGCCGGACAATCCGATGAGCGCCGACCGGGTCCGTTGGGAACACATCCAGCGCGTCTATGAGCTCTGCGACCACAACGTCTCGGAGACGGCGCGGCGCCTGGGCATGCATCGCCGCACGCTGCAACGCATCCTGGCCAAGCGCGCGCCGCGCTGATCTTCTCCTGAAGCGGATGTCCGTTCGCGTTTCGCGAACGGACAGGGGCGGCCGTTCGCGAAGGCCGCCTGTCCGGTCCTGAATGTCCGGTGGCGGCCGTCTGAAGCCATCGTCACGGTCGGGTCATCGGAGGCCCGGCGGTCGGGTCCTCCCTGACCCAAGGACCTTCAGATGATCCGCCTCGCCCTCGCCGCCTCCCTGGCCCTGGCTGCCGCCCCGGCTCTCGCTCAGGACGCGCGGTCCACCGTCACCCTGACCTTCGAGACCGGCGCTTCCACCGGCTCGGTGATGATCGCCCTGTTCGATTCCGAGAGCGGCTACGGCGCGAACCGCGCGGTGGCCAGCCAGGCGGTCAGCGCCTCGGGTCCCGTGGTCGCCGTCTTTCCGGACCTGCCCGCCGGCGACTACGCCGTGAAGGCGTTCCATGACGTCAACGGCGACGGCCAGATGAACACCAATCCGTTCGGCATGCCGATCGAGCCCTACGCCTTCTCCAACAACGCGGTGGGGAACATGGGCCCGGCCAGCTGGAGCCGCGCGCGCTTTCCCGTCTCGGGCCCGATCGCCCAGACCATCGTGATCCGCTGATCACTTTCCTCGGGGGCGAACGCGCTTCGCGCTGCTTGAGCCCCCGCACCCCATGCCCCAGACAGGAGAACCGCCATGCTCGCTTCGCGCCGCACCTTCATGATGGGAGCCGCCGCCCTGTCGGCCGCCGTCGCCACGCCCGACGCCGTCCGCGCCGCGACATCCCTGGCCGCCCCGGACTGGGCCCTGGTCACCGCGGACATCGAGG
>NZ_JBNFOJ010000451.1:0-1536 GCF_057364705.1 Brevundimonas sp. CURTG3B2_SDJG | reverse complement strand
CGCGCGCGGCGGCGGGGCCCGGGGCTGAGGCGCTGGACGCCGTCGCGGCCCAGACCTATCTCCGGGCCATGACGAACCCCGACGCCCCGCGCCTGCACCTGGACGACATCCAGGTCGGCCAAACCTTCGTCACCGGCTCCCTGACGGTCACGGCCGAGGACATCAAGGCCTTCGCCCGCCAGTACGATCCCCAGCCCTTCCACCTGGATGAGGCCGCCGCCCGGGACAGCCTGTTCGGCGGCCTGGCCGCCAGCGGCTGGCACACCGCCGCCCTGACCATGCGCCTGCTGGTCGACGGCCTGCCGTTCGCGGGCGGCCTGGTCGGCGCCGGCGGCGAGATCGCCTGGCCGCGCCCCACCCGTCCCGGCGATACGCTCACCGTCCACATCGAGGTGCTGGAGGTGACGCCATCGAAGTCCAAGCCCGACCGCGGCATGGTCCTGACCCGCAGCGAGACGCGCAACCAGCACGGCGAGGCGGTCCAGGTCTCGAAGATCCGCATCGTCGCCTGGCGCCGGCCGGAGTGACGCCGCCGTCCGCCTAGGCTTCGGCGGACGCGGACGGGCGGCGCGCCGTCCGGAACGCCCGGGGCGTCGCCCCCGTCTGGTCCTTGAAGGCCCGGTTGAATGGGCCGAGGGAGCCGAACCCGCAGTCGAACGCGATCTCCAGGATCGACCGGCCCTCGTCCGGGTCGGCCAGCATCCCCTTCGCCTTTTCGATCCGATGGTGGTTGATCAGGCGGTTGAAGTTGCGAAAGCCCAGGGCGCCGACGCTCTGGGACAGCCTGTGCTCCGGACATCCCAGCCGCGCGGCCACGTCGCCGATCCTCAGATCCGGCTCCAGATGGACGGCCTCGTCCCGCAGCAGACGCCTGAGCCGCTCGGCCAGGATCGCGTCCTCGGCCGTCGCCGGTCGTTTCGCGGCCGTCATGACGCCATGCGCCGCCAGCGGATTTCGAAGGCGGTACGCCGTCGCGCCCGTGGCCGCGACCAAACCGATCAAGGCGCAGACGCTCTTGACCAGGTCGATCCGCTCGGGATCCGCCACCCCGCCTGGAGCCCGGAAGTCCAGGATCGAGACCGCAATGAGCAAACCGTAAACCAGCAGGAACGCGGCCCGGAATCGGATCTCGGCCGCGGGCAGCCCGCGCCGGCGGCCGTTGAACGGCTCGACGAACGTCAGCAGCAGGGCGGCGGACCCGCTCAGCGCATAGATGTTGCCGGCCGCCCGCGGAAACGCCCCGTCGCCGGACGTCAGGGTGTAGGCCGCGCCGGAGATCGTCACCACCAGCACCGCCACGCGGGGCCACCAGGCATCGCGCCTTTCCGGATCGAACAGCGCCCGCGCCAGCAGCCACGCCCAGCCGCAGGCCGAGGCGCCGATCGCCGCGAGGGCCGTCCCTGCGCCGGAATCGAGGAGCCGGCCCAGGATGTAGCAGACGAAGACCGCCGCGGTGATCGCCGCATGGACCGCGAGCCGGCCGGGCGGCCGCCATGCGCCGCCCTCGGCCCGCGTCGCCATGACCTGTCGCCCCCG